>CALLYR010000553.1 GCA_937859005.1 uncultured Paracoccus sp.
CCAGATCCTGCCCCGGCGCGGCATCAGTGCCGGGCGCGACGAGATCCTGCTGACGCTGGGGGCACAGAACGCGCTGTGGCTGGTCGCGCAGATCCTTCTGGGGCCGGGCAGCAGCTGCGCCATCGAGGACCCCTGCTATCCCGGCCTGCGCGAAATCCTGGCCCCCGGCCCTGCCCGCGTCCTGCCCGTTGCCGTGGACACGCGTGGCCTGCCGCCGGATGCGATCCCGCCGGGCGTCGCGGCCGTCTTCACCACGGCCAGCCACCAGTGCCCGACCAATTCGACCATGCCGCTCGACTGCCGCAAGGAACTGCTGGCCCGCGCGAGGTCGCAGGGCTTTGCGCTGATCGAGGACGATTATGAATTCGAGATGTCCTTTGCCGGCGCGCCCTCGCCCGCGCTGAAGGCGATCGATCCGGCGGGGACGGTGATCTATGTCGGTTCGTTCTCGAAGTCGATCTTTCCGGGGCTGCGGCTGGGCTATGTCGTGGCCGATCCGCGGTTCGTGGCCGAGGCGCGGGCGCTGCGCGGCATGGTCCTGCGCCATCCGCCCGGCCACATGCAGCGCACGCTGGCGCAGTTCCTGTCGCTGGGCCATTACGACGCGCAGGCCAACCGGATGCGCCGCGCCCATGCCGAACGGCGGGCGGTCATGCTGGACGCCATTGCCCGGCACGGCTTGCAGCTTGCCTCGCCCGGCGCGACGGGCGGGTCGAGCCTGTGGCTTGCAACCCCGCCGGGGGTCGAGTCCGACGTTCTGGCCGCAAGGCTGAAGGCCCGCGATGTCCTGATCGAGCCGGGCCTGCCCTTCTTTGCCGAATCGGCGCGCGGCAAGGGCTTCTATCGGCTGGCCTATTCCTCGATCCCGGCGGCCCGCATCCCCGAGGGCATCCGCCGCATTGCCGAGGCGATGCAGACAGGGGATTGATGCCCTTGCGGAAAATATACTTTGAATGTCCAAACTATCTGGACAGGCGGCGGCGCTTCGACTAGTCCGCAGGCTTCTGAACAGATTCCGACATATCATGATTCGTCCGGCCTGTGGCACGGACAAGGGGGCAGCATTTCCGATATCGCCGAACTTGAACGCGTGTTGTGGCAACTGGTCCTGAGGCTGGGCCATCGCTCGATCATGGCCCGCACGGCGGAAACCACCGGCCTTGCCCTGCCCCCCGGCAGTTGGGCGCTGCTGGAACATCTGCATGACGGCGGCCCCCTGCGGGTCAGCGACATCGCCGCCTGGCACGGCGTCGATGTGTCCTCGGTCACCCCGCGCCTTCAGTCGCTGGAGGCCGAGGGGCTGATCGAGCGGCACCGCGACGCGCGCGACGGGCGGGTGTCGGTCATCACCATCGCGGACCGCGGGCGCGAGGCGATAGGAAACCTGCACGAAGCCCGCATCGATCTGTGCGCGGGCGCGTTGACCGCGCACGACATGGCCCATCTGCCCCGCCTTGTCGCCGTGCTGGACCGCATATCTCAATCTCTGCAGCCGACGCTTCTCGCATCGCCTGCGGACCCGAAGGAAGACACCGAAAGATGATGCACCGCATTGTGACGCTGACGGCTGTCGCGGGGCTGACGCTGGCGCTGGCCGGCCCCCTGTCCGCCCAGCAGGGCGAAATGCCGCCGACCCCGGTCAGCGTGCAGAAGGTCGAGACCGAACAACTGCCGGTCATCAACGAACTGCCCGGCCGCATTTCGTCCACGCGCGTGTCCGAGGTCCGGCCCCGCGTGTCCGGCATCCTGGAAGAGCGTGTCTTTGAACAGGGCAGCTTCGTGAAGGCAGGCGACGTCCTTTACCGCATCGACGCCGCGCCGTTCGAGGTGCAGGTCCGCGCGGCCGAGGCGTCGCTGGCCCGCGCCAAGGCCACGCTGTCCAGTGCGCAGGTCGAACTGAACCGCCAGGCCGAATTGCGCGACCGCAACGTCGCCGCCGCGGTGGAATTCGAGCGCGCCGAAACCGTCGTGCTGCAGGGGCAGGCCGACGTGGCCATCGCCGAGGCGGCGCTGGCCGAGGCGCAGCTGAACCTCGACTATACCCAGGTGCGCGCCCCGATCAGCGGCGTCATCGGCCGCGCGCTGGTGACGGAAGGCGCGCTGGTCACCAGCGCCGGGCCGCATCTGGCGCTGATCCAGCAACTCGATCCGGTCTATGCGGACTTTACCCAGTCCACATCCGAAATGTTCCGCCTGCGCCGCGCGCTTGAGGCGGGCGAACTGGCGGCGACCGCCCCGGATCAGGCGACGGTGCAGTTGCTTTTCGACGATGGCAGCGCCTATGAGCATCTGGGCACGCTGCTGTTTTCCGAGGCCGCGGTGGACGAAACCACCGGCCAGGTGACGCTGCGGGGCCAGTTCCCCAACCCCGACGGCAAGCTGCTGCCCGGCCTGTATGTCCGGGTGCGCATCGTCCAGGCCGTGAACGAGCACGCCATCGCCATCCCGCAAAAGGCGGTCTTGCGCGATGGCCGCGGCAATCCGCAGGTCTATGTGCTGAAGGACGACAACAAGGTTGACCTGCGGCTGATCCAGCTGGGCGCCACGATCGAGGACCGCTGGCTGGTCGAGAGCGGGCTGGAGCCCGGAGAAATCGTCGTGGTCGAAGGCGCGCAGAAGCTGTATCCCGGCGCCACCGTGGCGCCCGAACCCGCCGCGCCGGCGGCAGAAGCAGAAACTGCGCCCGCGGCACCGACAGAGCCTGCGGCCGCCGCCGACGCCCCCGCATCGCCCCGGGAAACCGAAGGGGCGGGCGATGCGTCCGCGCCCGCCGAACTCGCCCCGGCGGCCAGAAACTGAAGGACGGTCCATGGCACAGCTATTCATCGGCCGGCCCATTCTGGCTTGGGTCATCGCCATCCTGATCTCGCTCGCGGGTATCCTTGCGATTCCCGGACTTCCCGTCAGCCAGTATCCGCAGGTTGCGCCCCCGCAGATCACGGTCAGCGCGACATATGTCGGCGCCTCGCCCGAAGAGATGTACGAGGGCGTGGCCCAGCCCATCGAAGAAGAGATGAACACCATCGATGGGATCCGCTATTTCGAATCCACCTCGGATGCGTCGGGGCGGATCTCGATCACGGCCACCTTCGCGGCCGGAACCCAGATCGCGACCGCGAGCGTGGACGTGCAGAACGCGGTCAGCCGGGTCGAGCCGCGATTGCCGCGGTCGGTCGTGCAGCGCGGGATCACTGTCCAGCAGGCCGGCTCGGGGTTCCTGATGATGGTCGCGCTGACCTCGTCGGACGGCACCCGCGACGAGGTCGATCTGGGCGACTATTTGACCCGCAACGTGTTGGGTGAACTGCGCCGGATCGACGGCGTGGGCAACGTGCAGTTGTTCGCCGCCGGCCGTTCGATGCGGATCTGGATCGACCCCGACAAGCTGACCGGCCTGAACCTGAGCAGCGGCGACGTGACGAACGCGATCACCGCCCAGAACGCGCAGGTGGCCGCGGGCCAGATCGGGGCGGACCCGAACCCGATCAACCAGCAACTGACCGCCACGGTGCTGGTCAAGGGTCAACTGACCACGCCCGACGAGTTCCGCAATATCGTCCTGCGGGCCAATCCCGACGGCTCGACCGTCCGCTTGGGCGACGTGGCGCGGGTGGAGCTTGGCAGCGAAAGCTATGGCTTTGCCTCGCGGCTGAACGGAGAACCCAGCGCGGCTGTCGGCATCCAGCTGTCATCGACCGGCAACGCGCTGGCGGCCTCGACCGCCGTGCGCGAGACGATGGCCGGACTGGCGCCGTTCTTTCCGCCGGGTATCGATTATACCATCCCCTATGACACCGCGCCCTTCGTCGAGAAATCGATCTCGAAAGTGGTGATGACGCTGATCGAGGCGGTCGCGCTGGTGTTCGTCGTGATGTTCATCTTCCTGCAGAACATCCGCTATACACTGATCCCGACGCTGGTCGTTCCGGTGGCGCTGCTGGGCACGCTGGCGGTGATGTTCGCGATCGGTTTTTCGGTCAACGTGCTGACCATGTTCGCGATGGTGCTGGCAATCGGCATCCTGGTCGATGACGCCATCGTGGTGGTCGAGAACGTCGAGCGGATCATGGCGACCGAGGGCCTGCCCCCGCGCGAGGCGACCCGCAAGGCGATGGGCCAGATCACCGGCGCCATCGTGGGGATCTCGCTGGTGCTGTCGGCGGTGTTCGTCCCGATGGCGTTCTTTCCCGGCGCCTCGGGCATCATCTATCGCCAGTTCTCGCTGACGATGGTGGTGGCGATCCTGTTTTCGTCGTTCCTCGCGCTCAGCCTGACGCCGGCGCTGTGCGCAAGCTTCCTGAAGCCGATCCCGCCGGGGCATCACCAGGCGCGGAGCCGGTTCAGCCCCTTCGGGCTGTTCAACCGCGGCTTCGACGCCACCACGCGCGGCTATGGCGGCGCCGTCAGGCGGCTGACCGGGCGCAGCGGGCTGGTCATGGTCGTCTATCTGGCGATCGTGGGCGCGATGGCTTACGGGTTCACGAACCTGCCCAGCTCGTTCCTGCCGAACGAGGATCAGGGCTTCATCATCGTGGACATGCAGACCCCGCCGGCCGCGTCCGCCAACCGCACGGACGAGGCGATCCTGCAGGCCGAACAGATCTTTGCCAGCCATGAAGGGGTGCAGAACGTCGTCGCGATCCGCGGCTTCAGCTTTTCGGGAACCGGCGCCAACGCGGCGCTGATGTTCGTGACGCTGAAGGACTGGGACGAGCGGGCCCAGTCGGCGCAGGAAATCGCGAACTGGGCCAACATGCAGCTGTTCGGGCTTAAGGACGTGCGGGCCTTTGCGCTGTCGCCGCCCCCGATCCAGGGTCTGGGCAGCGCCGGGGGCTTCAGCTTCCGCCTGCAGGACCGCGGCGGCAACGGCCAGCTTGCGCTGCAGGCCGCGACCCAGCAACTGATCGAGGAGGCCACCGCCACCGGCATCGTCGTCGGCGCGCGGGTCGAGGGCCTGCCGACGGCCGCGCAGGTGATCCTGACCATCGACCGGGAAAAGGCCAACACCTTCGGCGTCACCTTTGCCGACATCAACGCCACCATCTCGCAGAACCTCGCGTCGTCCTATGTCAACGACTTCCCGAACGAAGGCCGTCTGCAGCGCGTCGTCGTGCAGGCGGACGAGACCGCGCGGATGTCGGCCGAGGACCTGCTGGACCTGACCGTGCGCAACCTCAACGGCGGCATGGTCCCGTTCTCGTCCTTTGCGACGGTGCATTGGCAGAACGGGCCGACGCAGGTGGTGGGCTATAACGGCTATGCCGCGACCCGCATCTCGGGCTCGGCCGCGCCGGGATTCACCACCGGCCAGGCAATGGCCGAGATCGAGCGCATCGCCGCGCAACTGCCGCAGGGCTTCGGCTATGAATGGACCGGCCAGTCGCTGGAGGAAATCGAGGCGGGGGCGCAGGAGACGCTGCTCTATGCGCTCAGCATCCTGTTCGTGTTCCTGCTGCTGTCGGGACTTTACGAAAGCTGGTCGATCCCGCTGTCGGTGATGCTGGCGGTGCCGCTGGGCGTTGCGGGCAGCGTAACGGCCGCCTGGCTCGCCGGTCTGCCCAACGACATCTATTTCAAGGTGGGCCTTATTACGATCATGGGGCTGGCGGCCAAGAACGCGATCCTGATCGTCGAATTCGCCAAGGATCTTTACGCTGACGGTGAATCCCTGCGCGAAGCCGCGCTTCACGCCGCGCGGCTGCGGTTCCGGCCGATCCTGATGACCTCGCTGGCCTTCACGCTGGGCGTGCTTCCCATGGCCACGGCCACGGGGGCAAGCTCGGCCAGCCAGAACGCCATCGGTATCGGCGTGATCGGCGGGATGATCGCGGCGACGGTGTTCTCGGTCTTCTTCGTGCCGGTCTTCTTTGTCTTCGTGCTGTCACTGTTCAAGGGCCGCAGGCGCAGGGCCGCCGAACAGGCGCCCACGGTCCCGTCCTCCTGATCCCTATCGGCCGGCGGCGGAACCCCAAGCCGCCCCGCCGGCCTGACCGGGCCGCGCCAGTTTCCTCTGGCGCGGCCTCGGTCGCCCTGCACCGGACTGGATCAACGCTCGATCCAGGCGCTTTCGGCATTTTCCTGCCATTGCGCGCGGTGCAGCAAGGGCAGGTCGTCGTCGAACTCGGGATAGCCGACACAAAGCCATGCGGTGAAACGCCAGTCGCCCGGAACCTCCAGCAGGCGCTCGATCCGGTCAGGTTCCAGGATCGAGACCATCCCGACTCCCAGATTCTGGGCCCGCGCGGCCAGCCACAGTGCATGGATCGCCATTGCGGTCGATTGCGCCAGGGTTTCGGGCATGGTCTGCCGGCCCAGGCCATGTCCCGCAGCCGGGTCCGTATGGGTGAACACGGCCAGTTGCACCGGTGCCACGTCAAGCCCCGCCAGTTTCAGCCGTTCATAGTCCGCGCGGCGGTCGGCCGGATACCGTCGCGCCGCCTCGGCGTTGCAGGCCTCGAATATGGCGCGGACCTCGTTGCGGACCCTTGGGTCGCGCACGCGGAGCACGCGCCAGGGCCGCGCATTTCCCACCGATGGCGACAGCGACATGGCCTCTGCCAGCCGCGCAAGGGCGGTTTCGGGCACGGGATCGGGGCGAAAGTGGCGGGTGTCGCGGCGCCATTTCAACAAGGTCATCAACTGGTCCAGATCGCGGTCCGAAAACTGCATGGCGAATGTTTTCTCCTGAAGCCGAAGATGTGACAGCGATCGCACCATCCGTCACGGGTCCGCGCATTGGCGGGCCGCTGAACTCTGCGGCACGCCGGACCTTGGGGCCACCCGGTGTCGCCGGGCTTCGGTCTTCCCCTGTTTCTCGGACAGGAATACCCTTTCCGTGGGTGCAAGGCCGAGGTTTCAAAGGAATGCCGCCTGACGAACCCGAGCGGATTGCAAGGATACGAGCCCGGCCCTTGCCGGCAAGTTCAGAAAGCCTGCCGGCGCCGTCCGATGAAGGGGACAAGCGCGAGGGCCGGCACCGGCAGGGCCGCGATCAGGAACAGGATCGGCGGCATGTCCTGCGATCCGGCCCAGCGCAGCAGATTCTCGGCCCGGCTCAGCGTGGTTCGCAGCGGCAGCGAGGGAAGACCGGCCAGATAGGTCTTGGCCTGCGCGATCACCGCGGCCGCATCCGTGCCGTTCAGCACTGCGGCCATGATGGCCGCGATGGCGGGGACCAGGCAAAGACCGCAGGCGGCCAGTAGGACCGACAGGCCGATGCGCAGCCTTCGTGCGATGCGACCGCGCCCCGTGGCCCGCCGCAACAGCGGCGATGCCGCCAGGACCTCCTCGCGGCTGGCGTCGAACCACTCCGTGCCGATCACATCCGACTGCGAGCCGCGCAGCGCGGCGTGGAAAGCAGCCTCGATCGCGCGGGCGCGGGGATGGTGAATGACGAACTCGACCACCGGCTTTTCCGGAAAGGCGGTCGATTGCTCGGCCACGCGCACCAGACCGCGGCTTGAATAGCCGATCTTGATGCGGCGGGGGTGGCTGGGAAAGCGATAGCCATAGACGATCCGCGGATCCGACCTTTTGCCGACGATCACGGCGTGGCCCAGGTCGATGCGCTGCCGCCAGCCCCGCCGCTTGGCTGACGGTTTGGCACGTGCCGCCATGAATGACTCCTTCAAGATGCTTGCGGCGGGGTGTGCGGTCGTTCCGACCGCGGCGATCGAGGTCCCGCCGAGAGAAGGATTCACGCCATAGCAGATCGGATTCGCTGACGGAATCCCCAGCTTCGGCTATCCGTCCTGCCCCGCCCGATCCCTGGCGCATCAGAGAGATCGTCCTGCGCCCCTGTCCGTCCGGTGTTCCGGGCAGCGGACAGCGCGAGATCTCAGCGGAACAGCACCAGCGAACCGGGGGCCCAGGACACGCGCGTGCGGGTGCCGACATCGGCAATGTCGCGGCCAAACACGTTGCGCATGGAAATCCGCACAGGCCGGTCCGATCCGTCCAGCCGCACGTCGTAATAGGTCATGTCGCCGTAATAGACGACCTCGTCGATCACGCCGCCGGTTTCACGTTCCGCAGGCGGCGCATTTACGCCCAGCAGCGTCATTGCCTCGGGTCGGAAACCGGCGCTGGGACCGCTGTCGCCGGGGTTGGCGCGGCTGACGTTGCTCATCGGGATGTCCACGCGGCCGAAGCCGGGAACATCGGCCGTGACCGCCGCATCGCTTTCGCCCGTGATGCTGACCGGCAGGAAGTTCATCAGCCCGATGAAATCCGCGACCCGCCGGCTGGCCGGACGGGCATAAAGCGCCTCGGGGTGGGCAAGCTGGGCAATCTCTCCCTCGAACATCACCGCGATGCGGTCGGACATGACCAGCGCCTCTTCCTGGTCGTGGGTGACCAGGACGAAGGTGATGCCGACCTGCCGCTGCAGCTTGATAAGTTCGACCTGCATCTGCTCGCGCATCTTGCGGTCCAGCGCGGACAAGGGTTCGTCCAGCAGCAGCACCTTGGGTTTCAGGATAAGCGCGCGGGCCAGCGCGACCCGCTGGCGCTGGCCGCCGGACAGGGCATGGGCGGCGCGCTTGCCGTAACCCTTGAGGCCCACCATCTCCAGCGCCTCCTCGACCGCGCGGGCCTTTTCGGCAGAGGATCGGGGGTCGCGGCGCAGGCCGAAGCCCACGTTCTGCGCCACCGTCAGATGCGGGAAGATGGCATAGGACTGGAACACCATGTTGGTCGGGCGCACATTCGCGGGCACATTCGACATATCCTTGCCATCGACCAGCACCACGCCGGACGAAATCTCCTCGAACCCGGCGATGGTGCGCAGCAGCGTGGTCTTGCCGCAGCCAGACGGACCCAACAGCGAAAAGAACTCGCCCGCGCGGATGGTCAGGTCGATGCCGCGCAGCGCGTGATAGTCGCCGTAGTGCTTGTGGACCTGACGGCATTCGATCATCGGCTTGCGGTCGGCGGAAAAGGTCACAGGAAGCCTCCGGTATCCTGGGTGCCGGTCCGGGCGACGCCCCGGCGGCGGAAATATTCGGCGGTGGCCAGCAGCAGGATCGACATCAGCACCAGGATCGTCCCCAGCGCCATGATGACGGGGATCGACTTGGGAAAGCGCAGCTGGCTGAAGATATAGGTCGGCAGGGTGGGTTCGTTCCCGGCCAGGAAGAAGGCGATGATGAATTCGTCCAGGCTGATCGTGAAGCACATCAGCAGCGCCGAGATGATGCCCGGCATCACCAAGGGCAGGATGACAAGACGAAAGGCGCTGAACTTCGTCTCGCCCAGGTCATGGGCCGCTTCCTCCAGCGACTTGTCGAGGGAGGAAAATGCGGTGGACAGGATCGCCACGGCATAGGGCATGCAGATCAGCGTATGCCCGATGATGACCGTGAACACCGACAGCTGCACCCCCACCGCCAGCAGCACCACCAGCAGCGACATCGCCACGATGATTTCCGGCAGCACCAGCGGCAGCATGATGAGGCCCATTGCCGGCCCCTTGCCCGGAAAGCTGAACCGGGTCGAGGCGCGGGCCGCAAAGACGCCAAGGCAGGTGGCAAGGATCGAGGCGCTGACCGCGATGACCAGCGAATTGGTCAGCGCCTTGCGCAGCGCCGCGTTCCCGACCATCTGCGAAAACCATTCGGTCGTGAAGCCTTTCAGCGGAAAGGCGATGACAGTCGCATTGTTGAACGCGAACACCGGCAGCAGCAGGATCGGCGCATACAGGAACAGCAGATACAGCATGGCGTAAAGCCGCAGACCCCCGCCCTTCATTGCCGCACCCTCAGGAAACGCCGGTTCAGAAGCAGGAACAGGACCGACAGCACCGCCACGATCAGCATCGCGGTCACGGCCAGCGCGGACCCCATGGGGCGGTTGTCCTGGTCCAGCATCTGGCTCTGGATCATGTTGGCGATCATGGGGATCTTGCCGCCGCCGATCAGCGTGGGGGTGACGTAATCGCCGATGGTCGGGATGAACACGATCAGCACCGCCGCCAGCACGCCGGGCATCGCCAGCGGCAGGGTCACGCGCCAGAAGGTCATCGCCCGGCTTTCGCCGAGGTCGCGCCCCGCCTCCAGCAGCGAGCGGTCGATCTTTTCCAGCGCGACATAGATCGGCAGGATCGCGAAGGGCGCATAGGCATGGGCCAGCGTCATCACGATGGAGCTGGTGTTGTAGAGCAAAAACGACAGCGGCTGGTCGATCAGCCCGATCGACTTCAGCCCCGAATTGACGACGCCGTTATAGCCCAGGATCACCTTCCACAGGAACACCCGGATCAGATAGCTGGTCCAGAACGGAATGGTGATGAGGAATATCCACAGCGCCTTGTGGCTGGGCGGCACGACGAAGGACAGGAAATAGGCGACCGGGAACGCCAGCAGCACCGTCACCAGCGTGACCAGCGCCGCCACCAGCAGCGACCGGGTCATGATCTTGTGAAAGATCGGATCGGCCCAGACCGCGCGATAGTTTTCCAGCGTGAATTCGCGGATGACGGTCAGATAGCCGTCCTTGAAGAAGGAATAGGCCAGGATGGTCAGCAGAGGGATTGCCAGCATCACGACCGCATAGGTCAGCGGCGGCGCCACCAACCGCAGTCCCTGCGCGGCCTCGGCCGCATTACGTGTCGCCATTCACTGCCCCCTGCGGCGGTCCTGCAGGCCGTCCCTTGCCCTGACATCCCACAGACGCCCCGAAAGGAAAAGAACCTTTTGCGGCAGCTTCCGGCGGCCGTTGCGGCAGGTCGGGTGGGGGCCGCGCAGGTCAGACCATCACTTCGGCCGGCGGCGCGTCATGCAGGCGGCGCAGGGTTGCGATGGCGCGGTCAAAGCGCGGGCGCGCGATCTGGCAGGCGACGGCCAGCCGGACGGCGTTGGGCACCTGCGGCCCCGCCCCCGCCGCCCCGCCATCGCAGTGCAGCGGCGCGAATTCGTCAGCGGACCGGACCAGCACGCCGCCCGCACAAAAGTCGAACCGCGCCAGCCTGGGGGCAGGCGCAGCCACAGATGCGGCGCGCCGGGGCGCCAGACCACGTCGGTGCCGTCCAGTGCAGCGGCAGCCGATGCGGCCCGGTCGTCGAAGATGGCCTGCACCTCGGCCCCCAGGCGCGCGGCGATGCCGCTGTCCAGCAGATGCGTCACCATCGCCGTGACCGGCAGGGGCAGGCCGAAATGGGCATGCTGCACCGCCAGCCGCGCCGGCTGGCCCATGCCCGCGGGACAGACCAGCGCCCCAACGCGAAGGGCTGCGGACAGGGTCTTGGACAGGCTGGTGACGGTCCAGGTGCGTTCGGGCGCCAGAGCGCGCAGGCTGGACAGCTGATCGGGATAGCTTGGGCTCCAGATGCATTCGTCTTCCAGGATCTGCAGGTCGTGGCGGCGGGCGACAACGACGATCTCCTCCCGGCGGGTCCGGTCCATGCTGGCGGCGGTTGGGTTCTGCGCCGCAGGCGTCACGCAGACCAGCCCGGCCAGGCCGTCCGCCGCCGCCGCATCCAGCGCGGCGGGAATCATGCCGCGTTCGTCCAGCGCCACCGGCACCATCCGGCCGCGCGCCAGCCGCGCGGCGTGGCGCAGGCCGGGATAGCCCAGCGCCTCGGCCAGGATGAGGGGGCGGTGGTCGCGCAGGACAAGCTGCATCACCACTCCCATCGCCCCCTGCCCGCCCATGGACAGCGCCAGGTCATCCGCTGTGATGTCGCCCAGCAGCCGGTCGGCCAGCCAGCCCAGCAGCGCCTGCCGGCAAGCCAGGTCGGCCGTGGGGCCGGGATAGTCCAGAAGCTCCGGCCCCA
>CALLYR010000554.1 GCA_937859005.1 uncultured Paracoccus sp.
CCCCCGCAGCCGGCGTGCAGGTCCGACCCAGCCGAATGACCCCCTGCTGAGCACGCCCGGCCAGAAGGCCCAGCCCGATTCCCCCCAGCACCGCCACCGTGTTGCAGGCCCATCCCGGCAGGTCCAGGTTCAGCGCCGGCATCAGGAGTTCAGGCACGAAGCGGTGCAGGAGGTAAACGAGAAAGCTCGCCTGGGCGATGCCGAGGACAATGGGCTGGAGGAATGCCGGCAGGTACAGTCGGGGCAGGAACAGCAGCCAGGCCACAACCCCGAGAAGCGCCGAGTACTTGATCCACGAGCCGTACCAGTTGCCGCCAAGCCAGGCGACGCTCGGCATGATGACCGCGGCGGCTGCCAGCACCATCCAGCGCCGTCGTGCGGTGTCGGCGGCCGCCACGCACCAGCCCAGTGCGCAAAGATAGAAGACCCAGGGCAGCGTGAAGATCTGCCGCCCGCCGATCGGCCAGAGCTCGGGTCCCGCAAGTCGTGCCACCATCGCAGTTGCCAGAAGCGCAAGGCCGAAGGGGAACGGATCGCGGCCGACGCTCTGCCGGACCCCCGGCCAGAGAAAGGGCAGCGCGACGATCACGAGCATCTGCGTGTAGGCTTCGACGAACCAGTAGAGATGAGGCAGCATCTCGTGCCGCGTGGGATCGGCAAGCCCGAAGTTGCCCACCAGGGCGACCGAGGCCCAGGGCACCTCTCCCCAGGCCAGCGCATGGCCCGCGAGGATCAGGTAATAACAGCCCAGCACGCGCAGGAGCGGGCGGAAGAAGCGCGGGAAATCCCCCTCGACCAGGGCCGAGCGCCCGAAGCGGCCAAGGCCGAGGCCCACCAGCACCACCATGGCGGCCGCGCCGCCATAGACCGGCCAGCCCGTCTGATGTTGCGTGACGACGGCGAGGATCGCGAGCGTCCGAAGCACGATGTCGCTGGGAAACGAGGCGCCTTGCGGCCGTGACGGTTCGAGCGCGGCGAGTTCGGCAAGGGTCATCCGTTCCCAACCCGGCGGCACGTGGCCCAGCATCTGCTGGAGTTCAAGGCTCAACTCCACATGGCGCAGCGAGTCGCCGCCAAGGCTTGCGAAGCTGTCGCCCGGACCCACGCGGGTGGGCGCGAAGCAATCGCGGAAGGCCCGGACCAGGTCGGGGCCGCGGTCCTGAAGGCGCGCCTTCAGCGCAGCGTAGTCGAGCTTGCCCGAGGGCAGACGCGGCAGTTCGGCAAGCCGCAGGGCGGTCACGTGGCGGAGAGTGAGGCCAGTGGCCGAGACCGCGAGCGCGGCGACCTCGTCTTCCCGCTGCGGACCTGCGAAGGCCACGAGAAGCCGCCGGTCGTCGCCTGCCACCGCCGCCGTGATGCCGTGCACGGCAATCGCCGCCTCAACGGCATCATGCCCGATCCGTTGCCCGCCGATCTTGGACATGCGCCGAAGCCGCCCCACGATGCGATAGATGCCGTCGTGGTCGCGCCGCGCAAGATCGCCGGTGGCCAGCGCCGTCACCTCGGCCGGGCGGAGCAGGTCTTCACGGCCATCTGCATAGCCCATCATGACGTTCGGGCCTTCATAGACAAGCTCGCCCTCGGCGCCGGGGCGGTCGAGGGGGCGCCCGTCAGGCCCCCTCAGCGACAGCCTGCCGCCCGGAATGGCCCGGCCGATCGCATCGGGATGCGTTTCGGCCAGATGCGGCGGAAGATAGGCGATCCGGGCCGTGGCCTCGGTCTGGCCGTACATGACGAAGAAGCGTCCATCCCGCTCATTCATGTGGCGCGCATAGAGACGCACCCGGTCGGGCGCGAGCCGCCCGCCTGCCACGGTCATCAGCCGCAGATCGGGCAGGGGCGCGTCGCGGAAGCCGATGCTTTCCAGAAGGTCATAAGTATGGGGCACGCCTGCAAGGCTCGTGCAGCGCGCTTCGGCCAACCCCTCGATGAAGCCGGCCGTCCGCACGGAGCCGGGATGGAGCCAGAGGCTCGCCCCGGCCGCGAGGTGGGAGTTCAGCACCGACAGGCCGTAGGAGTAGTGAAGCGGCAGGACCAGCGCGGCGCGGTCCTGCGGGACGAGTCCGAGATATTCGGCAATGGCGGCTGCGTTGGTCTCCAGCGCCCCGCCCGAAAGCCGTACGCCCTTTCCCTGTCCGGTGCTGCCCGACGTCTGGAGCAGAAGCGCGAGTTCCGGGTGCGGCGCGGGTCCGGCGGGATGGCCCGAGGGCAGCAGCCGCCAGCGCCCGTCCATGCGCCGGAATGTCCAGTCGGGCCGGAACCGTGCCTCCACGCTCTCTCGCGCGGCAAGATCGCCGGGGGGCAGCAGCGCCACCGCATGACCGGCAAGAAGCGCGCCCAGATAGGCCGAGATGGCCTGGGGGTCCGTTACCGCTTCAACCGCCACGAGCCTTTTGCGGCCCGGCAGCCGGGCCGCAAACGCCTCGGCCTGCCGGGCCAGTTCGGCATGGCTCACGGGGGCGCGGTCCGGGGCGAGCAGGGCTGGCCGGTTGCCGAAACGGGCCAGGTCACGAGCGAAGGCAGGGATCATGGCGCAGGTCTCTGTTGGGCGCAAACCCTGAGCTCGTATGATTCCGCAACGAAACCGTCAACATTTATGCTGCAGTCCTCACGCCTTCGGGATATTCCGCCTCGATGAAGCTGGTTCGCGGCTCGCCGTCTTGTTCGCCGCAACGTCGGAAGCCGGCGGCAGCACGACTTCCTGAACGAGCGAATATGTCCTCGTCCTCACCTGCGATGCCGCCGCCTGCTCAAGAAAGCCCGCCGCCCTCATCGGCCGCTCGCGCCGGAGACTGGTCCTGGACCCGGCGAACACGCTCGGCATGTCGAAGAACGCCTCGCCGGCAGCCGTTGCGGTGCCCACGGGGGCTGCTCGGTTGCCTTCGGGGTGACGCCCTTCGGCTTCAGTTCATGCCCGATGTCCTGGAGGTCTTTGGGCATGGGCGGTGGCGTCGTTGCGCAACGACCGGCTGGGGCCTTGCCTGAAGGGTCTGACCGCTGGTCCGGGTGGGCATGGGCGAACCTGTGCCCGTCTTGCTTGCGCAGGACGAACTGGTCCGGTCATGACAGGCGCTTGGCCGACATGGCTTCCTGCCGGGGCTGGCGGGATCGCGGGAGGAAGCGGCGGGCGAGCCGGAGCGGTCGCCCCTGTCGGCCGAAGACGTTCTCCGGCGCCGCCATCCGGTCAC
>CALLYR010000555.1 GCA_937859005.1 uncultured Paracoccus sp.
TACGGCACGCTTCTGTGCGTGTCCGACAAGCCGCTGCATGGCGAGCTGAAGCTGCCCGGCATGGCCACCGATTTCTATCGCACGCAGGTCGCCCGGCATCTGCGGATCGGGGTGCGGGCGATGGAAAAGCTGCGCGAGACCCCGATCGAGCGCATCCATTCGCGCAAGCTGCGGTCGTTCCACGAGACCGCCTTCCTCTAGGGCGGGGGCGGGCGCGGCGCAAACCGTTGCATTTTTCCACAGTTCCGTTGCCGCACGACAGGGCGCAACCTGCGAAAAGGCTTGAAAACCTGCCTGAAAGCGGCTGTAGCAGGGGAATGCCACCGCTTGGCACAAGATCATGCCCCGCGTTCCTCGCGGGCAGAAACGAGGAGACAGTTCCGATGGCGCAAGCCCCCGCGAAACCCATGACCAAGACCCAGCTGGTCACCGCGCTGGCCGATGAAATGGGCAGCGACAAGAAGACGGCGAGCGCCGCGCTGGATGCGATCCAGTCCGTGGTTGCACGGGTCGTGTCCGAAGGCGGCGCCCTGACGCTGCCCGGCATCGGCAAGGTCGCCTGCCGCGCCCGTCCCGAACGCCAGGTCCGCAATCCGCAGACGCAGGAAATGATGACCAAGCCGGCGGACAAGGTGGTCAAGGTCACCATCGCCAAGTCGCTGAAGGACAGCGTCAACGCCTGACCGGCACGGGCAGGAACGAAAGGGGTCGCGCAAGGCGGCCCCTTTTGCGATGAAGGGGACGGCATGGAACAGACGGTCGATGCGGCGCTGGCGCAGGCCGGCGCGGGACGGTTCCAGCGCCGCCTGCTGGGAATCTTCGGCCTGGTCTGGGCGGCGGATGCGATGCAGGTGGTGGCGGTGGGCTTTGCCGCCCCGTCCATCGCCGCGCAGTTCGGCGTGGACATGAAGACCGCGCTGCAGACCGGGACGCTGTTCTTTCTGGGCATGTTCCTGGGGGCCGCGCTGTTCGGGCGGCTGGCCGACCGGATCGGGCGGCGCAACGTGCTGCTGCTGACGGTGGCCTGCGACGCGGTGTTCGGCATCGCCTCGGTCTTTGCGCCGTCATTCCAGTGGCTGCTGGCGCTGCGCTTCCTGACCGGAATGGCGGTGGGTGGCACCCTGCCCGTCGATTACGCGATGATGGCCGAATTCCTGCCGCCGCGGAACCGGGGCCGTTGGCTGGTCTGGCTGGAGGGGTTCTGGGCGGTGGGCACGCTGGTCGTGGCGCTGACCGCCTGGAGCGCGGCAGCGACGGGCCTCGCCCAGCCGTGGAAACTGATCTATCTGATCGCGGCGCTGCCCGCGTGCCTGGGCATCTTCCTGCGCCTGTGGGTGCCGGAATCGCCCATGTATCTGCTGCGCCGCGACCGGGCGGATGAAGCGCTGGCCGTGGTGGACCGCGTCCGACGCGTCAATGGCGCCGCCCCCTTGCCTGCGGGCACGCGGCTGGTGGCGCCCACCGCAGCACAGGCCCCGCAAGGCGGCATCTTCGCGCCCGGCCTGCTGCCCACCACCGTAGCGGTGCTGGCGGTGTGGTTCCTGGTGTCGCTGTCCTATTACGGCGTCTTCGTCTGGCTGCCGGGCAAGCTGGCGACCGAAGGCTTCGGCTTCGTCCGGGGATACGGCTTCCTGGTCCTGCTGGCGCTGGCGCAGCTGCCCGGATACGCGCTGGCAGCCTGGGGGGTGGAAAACTGGGGCCGCCGGGCGACGTTGCGGATCTTCCTGATCCTGTCCGCGCTGGGCTGCCTGTTGTTCGTCACGGCCACGGGCACGGTTGTCGTGGCTGGCTCGCTGCTGCTGATGAGCTTTGCGCTGCTGGGCACCTGGGGGGCGCTGTATGCGCTGACGCCGGAAATCTATCCCACCACCCTGCGCGCGACCGGGATGGGGACGGCGGGCGCAGTGGCCCGGCTGGGGGGACTGGCGGCGCCATCCCTGATGGCCGCGCTGGCCACGCGCGACTTCAACGCGATGATCGGACTGTTCGCGGCGCTGCTGGTGCTGGCGGCCCTGGCCTCGTTGCTGATCGGGCGCGAGACGCGGGATCTGCCGATCGGCTGATCCTGCAGCCTTTTGTGCGGGATGGCGGCAGCGTCGTCCCGGCGGCAATGCCGAATGGGTATTTGAACCAGAAAGAAGCCCGTCCGCACTCGGAGGGCTATTTCTTTCTGGCTCAAATACCCATGCTCCCGTGCCGCAAGAGCCGAGGCAGCCAGTTCAGGGCGCCGCCTGGACGAAGACGCGCGAGGGATGCACCTCGCCGCCCAGATAGCGGCCGATGCAGATGGCGCGGCCACGGTGGCTGACCCAGACCTCGGACCCGTAATCGGCGATGCCCAGCACCTGACCGGGGTTGCCGTTGCCGATCCGCACCGCGCCCTGATCGGTCGCCTGCATCTGCGGCAGATCCAGCGCCGCCTCGATGGGCAGCAGCGCCGCGTCCAGTTCGGCCTGATTGGTCCGGTCGATGCGGTCGAAGGGGATCGCGTCGGCTACATCGAACGGCCCCGACCAGACGCGGCGCAGGCGGGCGACATGGCCAAGGGAGCCCAGCGCCCGGCCCAGATCGCGGGCAATGGCGCGGACATAGCCGCCCTTGCCGCAGACCATGCGGAAATCGGCGGAATCGGGGCGCGCGTCCAGCAACTCCAGTTCCTCGACCCACAGCGGACGGGCGTCCAGTTCCACCGCCTCGCCCTCGCGCGCAAGGTCATAGGCGCGCGCGCCGTCCACCTTGACCGCGGACACGGCGGG
>CALLYR010000556.1 GCA_937859005.1 uncultured Paracoccus sp.
GGGACGGGCGCACCCTGGGGCAGATCCTGCTGGACGACGGCGCCGTCGATCCGGAAAACCTGCTGGAGGCCATGATGATGGGCCAGGGCCGGGCGGCGCGGCTTCAGGACATCCTGCTGGCGCAGGGCTGGGTCAATGAGGCCGCCCTGGCGCGGGCGAGGGCGCGGCAATGGCGCACCAGCAGCGTCGATCCGGCGGCGTTGCCTCCTGACACCCGTCTGATCGACCGCGCCGGCGCCAGCCGCTGCCTGGCCGAAGCGGTGGTGCCTTGGCGGCGTGTGGCGGACGTGACCTTCGTGGCCACCCCGAACCCTGAAGATTTCGCCGGCGCGCGTCCCTGGCTGGAAGACCGCTTCGGCACCGTCCGAATGCTCGTCTGCGGCCAGACCCAGGCGCGCGAGGCCATCCTGTCCGCCCGCCGCACCGCACTGGTCCGTCAGGCCGAAAGCTGCGTCGCTGCCGACCTGAGCTGCCGCCCTCGGGCCGATGCGCGGCCGGGCCGGATCGCGCTGGCGCTGATGGGCCTGCTGGCGGCGGGGCTGTGGCTTGCCCCCGTGGCCGTGCTGGCTGCAGTCAGCCTGTGGGTCACGCTGACCCTGGCCGCGACCACGGCTCTGAAGGCCCTGGCCTTTCGCGCGACGCTGGCGGCCGAGGCAGAGGCGCGGAGCCGGCCAGCCCCGGCCGAGGGCGAGGCGGCCCTGCCCGTCATCTCGGTCATGGTGCCGATGTTCCGCGAGGAACATGTCGCCGAACGGCTGGTCACGCGGCTCTCGCGCCTGACCTATGCGCGCGAACTGACCGACTGCATCCTGGTGGTCGAGGAATGCGACGACGTGACCCGCGCCGCCCTGCAGGAGGTGCGCCTGCCGCACTGGATGCGGGTCGTCACGGTCCCCGACGGCCCGATCCGCACCAAGCCGCGGGCGCTGAACTATGCGCTGAACTTCTGCCGCGGCGACATCATCGGCGTCTGGGACGCCGAGGACCGGCCCGAACCCGACCAGTTGCACAAGGTCGCGGCCCATTTCGGGCGGGCGGCCCCCGATGTGGCATGCCTGCAGGGGGCGCTGGACTATTACAATCCGCGCACCAACTGGCTGGCGCGGTGCTTCACGGTCGAATATTCGGCGTGGTTCCGGGGTGTGCTGCCGGGGCTGGCGCGCATGGGGCTGGTGGTGCCGCTGGGAGGAACCACCTTCTTCATCCGACGGGCGGCGCTGGACCATGCCGGCGGCTGGGACGCCTGGAACGTGACCGAGGATGCCGATCTGGGGGCGCGGCTGGCGCGGCTGGGGTACCGGACGGAAATCGTGGACACCACCACGCATGAAGAGGCTAACTGCCGCGCCGTCCCCTGGGTCAAGCAGCGCTCGCGCTGGCTCAAGGGCTTCGCGATGACCTGGGGCGTCCACATGCGTCAGCCGCACCGGCTGTGGCGGGACCTGGGACCGGCCCGCTTTGCCGGATTCCACCTGCAGATGTTCGCAACCGTGCAGCAGTTCCTGCTGGCCCCCGTGCTGTGGAGCTTCTGGCTGCTGTGCCTTGGCCTGCCGCATCCGTTGTCGGCGCCCCTGTCGGCCGCGGGCGCAGGCTGGATCGTGCCCGCGGTGGTGGCGCTGTTCGCGCTGTCCGAGATGCTCAACATCGGCATCGGCATCTGGTCGGTGCGCCGCACCCATCGCCATCTGGTCCCCTGGGTGCCGACCCTGTATCTCTATTTTCCGCTGGCCTGCCTGGCCGCGTGGAAGGCGGCCTATGAAATCGCGGTCAAGCCCTTTTATTGGGACAAGACCGCGCATGGCGTCTTCGACGAGGGGACCGAGGACGCCGCCGCGGATGCCGCACCCGTCGCATCTGTGGCGATTCTGCCCCTGCTGTCTGTGGAATCCGTTGCAGGCAAGGGACGGGGGACCAGAGGCGAGAGCCAGGAGATCGCCGCGGCGCCTGCCTCGTGCAGCGTTGCGCGGTCTGCCGCGGTGTCACTGCTGGGCAGCATCGGCTGATGCGATCGGGCCAGGGGCGGCATCCTGCCCGCGCCACGGACCGGGCCTTTCATCCGGCTGTCCCGTGGTCCGCACTTGGCCGGGCGGCATTGCGCGCCCGAAAGGATCACGGTCCGGGATTCTCGGCCCCTGCTGCAATCTCGACCTCGGCCAGGGCATTCCTGATGATCGCGCCTGCCGTATCGATCTCCTGCCGCAGCTTTCGGGCCAACGTGTCCAGATCCGTCTCGCCCGTCTCGCGCAGCAGGAATTCCTGCCCGCCCCGGCCGATCCGGTCCATGTCCAGCGCCTCGTCGGTCAGCAGCCGCGCGCCGCATTGCAGCCGCCACAGGAACCGGTGCGCGCCGGTCAGCGCGGCAACATCGCGGACAGCGACCAGCCCCGCCCGCTGCCCGGCCCGCAACTGCATGGCCGGGGAACGCGCTGGCGTGGCGGTCCGCAGCGCCAGCGATTGGGCGAACAACTCGATATCCTGCAGGCGGCCCGGTCCTGTCTTGACCTGCCAGGCGCCGTCGGCGGGCTTGGCGGAAAAGATCCGTTGCCGCATTCCGGCCAGATCGGGCAGCACGCGAGGATCGCCGCCTCGGCAGCGCAGCACCTCGATCCGCAGCGCCTCGATCTCGGCGGCAAGCGATACGCCGCCGTTCTCGTGGGTCGAGCCGGTCCCCGGCACGGCGGCGATGACGCGGGCGCGGGTCAGCGCCAGATGTTCCCAGGTCCAGGCCTCGTCCATCTGATAGGCGCGGAAGGACTGCACCGCCGCCGCGACCGGCCCCTGCCGCCCCGAAGGGCGCAGCCGCATGTCCACCTCGAAAATCCGTCCGGCCGCGGTGGGCGCGGACAGCGCCGTCACCAGCGCCTGCGTCAGCCGCGCGTAATAGGGGCGCGCCGCCAGCGGCCGCGGCCCGTCCGAGGAATCCGCCCCCGCCGCGTCATAGATCACGATCAGGTCCAGATCCGACGCGGCATTCAGTTGCCGCGCGCCCAGCGACCCCATGCCCAGCACGGCCGCGCCCCGCCCCGGCGGCGGCCCGTGGCGTTCCGCGAAATGGGCCGCAACCACCGGGAACAGCGGGACGATGGCGGCATCGGCGATGTCGGCATAGTGCTGGCCTGCCTCCTCGGCCTCGATCAACCCGCGCAGATGGTGGACGCCCACCCGGAACTGCCATTCGTGCGCCCAGCGGCGCGCGGCATCCAGCGCGCGTTCGTATCCGCCATTCGGCGCGATCAGCGTCGCCTCCAGATGATCCGCCAGCGCCGTCCGCAAGCCCCCCGCGCCGGGCCAGGGGGCGAAGAAGCTGCCGCCCACCACCGCGTCCAGAACCTCGGGGTGGCGGGCCAGATAGGCGGCCAGCCGTGGTGCGCTGCCGCAGATGTCGCCCAGCAGGTCGATCAGCGGCGGATTCGATTCGAACAGCGAAAACAGCTGCACCCCGGCGGGCAGGCCGCGCAGGAAGGCGTCGAACTGCATCAGCGCCTGCCCCGGATCGGCGGCGCGGAACAGCCGGTTCAGGATCAGCGGCTCGATCCGGTTGAAGATCTGCTGCGCCCGCCCCGACCGCAGCGCCGCATAGCTGCGCCAGCCGCCCACCAGCGCCGCCTGTTCGGTGGTCAGGTCAGGCCGGTCCTGCCCGGCCTGCGCCGGGGTGAACAGCGCGCCGGTCAGCGTCTCGACCCGGTGCAGGCGGCTGACCAGCCGCGCGGACCAGGCGTCGGGATCGGCCTCGCCGCACAGATTGGCGACCACCGCGACACCTTGGGGCGTGACGGGGACGCTGTGGGTCTGGGCGTCGTTCACCATCTGGATGCGGTGTTCGATGTCGCGGTGCTGGCGGTAATGGTCGGTCAACTCACTCGCCACGTCCTGCGGAATCCAGCCCTTGGCGGCCAGTGCGGCCAGGCCCGCGACCGTCCCGCGGCAGCGCAGGTCGGGGTCGCGTCCGCCCGCGATCAACTGGCGGGTCTGGGTGAAGAACTCGATTTCCCGGATGCCGCCCTGGCCCAGCTTCATGTCGTGGCCCGCGGCCTCGATCCGGCCGTGCAGGCCCTTGTGGTCGCGGATGCGCAGCCGCATGTCGTGGGTGTCCTGGACGGTCGCGAAATCCAGATGCCGCCGCCAGACAAAGGGGCGCAGGTCCGCCAGGAACCGTTCGCCCGCCGCGATGTCGCCCGCGCAGGCCCGCGCCTTGATATAGGCGGCGCGTTCCCAGCTGCGCCCCTCGGCCTCGTAATAGGCCAGCGCCGCACCGGCCGAGATGCAGACCGGCATGACCGAGGCATCGGGGCGCAGCCGCAGGTCGGTGCGGAAGACATAGCCGTGCTCGGTCAGGTCCGACAGCGTGGCCGCCGCCCGCCGCGTCGCGCGGATCAGCGCCGCGCGCGCTTCCTGCAGTTCATCCGGCGCATAGGCCGCATCGTCGTAAAGGACGATCAGGTCGATGTCGGAGGAGTAGTTCAGCTCTCCCGCGCCCATCTTGCCCATCGCCAGCGCGAAGATGCCCCCGGCGTCGGGCGCGGCGCCCTCGCGGGACGCGGGCAGCTTGCCGCGCCGGATCTCGTCCGCGACATGGGCGCGCAAGGCAAGGTCGGTCGCGCGGTCGGCCAGGTCGGTCAGCGCGCCGGTGACCTGTTCCAGCGTCCAGACCCCCCCCAGATCGGCCAGCGCCGTCCACAGCGCGACCCGCCGTTTTGCCCGGCGCAGCGCGGGGCCGAGATCGGCGGCGGACAGCGACTCGAAGCCGCGGGTTTCGCAGGCCACCACCTCCGGATGGGCCAGAGATGAGACCAGCCATGCGGATTCATGCGCGATCAGCCCGGCCAGATAGGGGCTGCATCCCGCCGCGCCTTCGACCAGCGCGCGCAACTCGGGCGGGGCACCGGGCAACAGCGCGGCGGCAGCCTGTCCGCGGTCGCGGTCATGGGGAACGGGATGGCGGGTGATCCGGGCGGCGAAATCCATGGCCCGGCAACCTAACCTCGTCCGGGCTGCGGTCAACGGCGGACGGTGCCGACAACCTCACGGCTTCACCGACCCTGCCCGGCGATGGCGGCTTGGCCTGCCGCGGTTTCATTGCTAGGCTTGGAC
>CALLYR010000557.1 GCA_937859005.1 uncultured Paracoccus sp.
GCACGGTGATCGCGGTGCGCGCCGACAACACCTGCACCGACGCCGCCGCCTCGGTCGCGGCGGTCGAGCGGCTGGTGACCTCGGACAAGGTCAACGGGATCATGGGCGGCATGTGTTCGGGCGAAACCATCGCCAGCCTTGAAAAGGTGGCGGTGCCGAACGGAATGGTCATGATCTCGCCCTCGGCGACCTCGCCCGCGCTGTCGGACATCGACGACAAGGGTTTCTTCTTCCGCACCTCGCCGTCGGATGCCCGTCAGGGCGAAGTGATGACCGATGTCATCATGGATCGCGGCATCAAGTCGGTGGCCGTGACCTATACCAACAACGATTATGGCAAGGGTCTGGCCGAAGCCTTCAAGAGCACGTTCGAATCGAAGGGCGGCACCGTCACGATCATGGCCGCCCATGACGACGGCAAGGCCGACTATTCGGCCGAGGTCGGCGCGCTGGCCGCGGCGGGCGGCGAGGCGCTGGTCGTCGCGGGTTACGTCGATCAGGGCGGGGCGGGCATCGTGCGGGGCGCGCTGGATTCGGGCGCCTTCGACACCTTCGTCTTCCCCGACGGCATGGTCAGCCAGGCGCTGGTGGACAAGTTCGGGGCCGAGCTGGAAAATTCCTTTGGCCAGAACCCGTCCTCGGAAGGTCCGGGACGCGAGCGGATGATCGAACTGGCCAAGGAAGCGGGCTTCGACGGCACCTCGGCCTTTGCCGCGGAATCCTATGACGCGACGGCGCTGATGCTGCTGGCGATGCAGGCGGCGAAATCGTCCGATCCCAAGGTCTACAAGGACAAGATCATGGAGGTCGCCAACGCGCCGGGCGAAAAGATCGCCCCCGGCGAACTGGGCAAGGCGCTGGAACTTCTCGCTGCAGGCACGGACATCGACTATGACGGCGCGACTTCGGTCGAGCTGGTCGGTGCCGGCGAAAGCGCCGGCCAGTATCGCGAGGTCGATTTCAAGGGCGGCCAGATGAACGTCATCAAGACACGCTGACACGGCGCACCACGGACCCGGCGCATCGCTGCGCCGGGTCTTTCTGCAATAATGGATAACGCCGCAGGGCGGTCCTTCGCCGGACAAGGTGAAGCAGGGGGAAGAATGATTCAGGTCCATGACCTGCACAAGCATTTCGGCGGTTTCCGCGCCGTCGATGGCGCGAGCCTGTCGATCGCCACGGGATCGATCACCGGGCTGATCGGCCCCAACGGCGCCGGAAAATCCACGCTGTTCAACGTGATCGCGGGCGTGCTGCCACCTACGTCCGGCCGCGTCGTCATGGACGGAGAGGACATTACGGGACTGCCGCCGCACGAACTGTTTCACAAGGGGCTGCTGCGCACCTTCCAGATGGCGCATGAGTTTTCGTCCATGACGGTGCGGGAAAACCTGATGATGGTTCCCGCGGGGCAATCGGGCGAGACCCTGTGGGGCGCCTGGTTCCACCGTGCCCGCATCCGCGCCGAAGAGGCTGCCCTGCGGCGCAAGGCCGACGAGGTGCTGGACTTCCTGACCATCAGCCATGTCGCCGACGAAAAGGCGGGCAACCTGTCGGGCGGGCAGAAGAAGCTGCTGGAACTGGGCCGTTGCATGATGGTCGAGGCCAAGATCGTCTTCCTGGACGAGGTCGGCGCCGGGGTGAACCGCACCCTGCTGGGCACCATCGGCGACGCCATCGTGCGGCTGAACAAGGAACGCGGCTATACCTTCTGCGTGATCGAGCACGACATGGATTTCATCGGCCGCCTGTGCGACCCGGTCATCGTCATGGCCGAGGGCAAGGTGCTGGCCGAAGGCCCTGCCGCCCACATCATGGAAAACGAGGCCGTGATCGAGGCCTATCTGGGCCGCGGGCTGAAGAACAAGGGAATGGTGGGCGCATGAGCGATGTCTATGACGGTCGCGGCAACCGCGACGCCTCGATCGTCAACCCGCGTCCGGGCGGCACGGTGGACGGAACCCGCCGCAGCGGCGCAGTCGGTCCCGGCCACGCGGGCGACCCCTTCCTGATCGGGGAGAACATGCGCGGCGGCTATGGCAAGGCCGACATCCTGAACGGCTGCACCCTCGCGGTCGAGCGCGGCAGGATCGCGGTGATCGTCGGCCCCAACGGCGCGGGCAAGTCCACCGCGATGAAGGCGATCTTCGGGATGCTGAACCTGCGCGAGGGCAGCGTGCGGCTGGACGGGCGCGACATCACCGCCCTGAACCCGCAGGACCGCGTGCGCGCCGGGATGGGCTTCGTGCCGCAGGTCGCAAATGTCTTTCCCTCGATGACGGTCGAGGAGAACCTTGAAATGGGCGCCTTCATCCGCGACGACGCCGAAATCGCCCGGACCATGGAGCAGGTCTATGAACTGTTCCCCGCTGTCGCCGCGAAACGCCGTCAGGCCGCGGGCGAACTGTCCGGCGGCCAGCGCCAGCAGGTCGCGGTGGGACGCGCGCTGATGACGCGCCCCACGCTGCTGATGCTGGACGAACCGACCGCAGGCGTGTCCCCCATCGTCATGGACGAGCTGTTCGACCGTATCATCGAGATCGCGCGCACCGGCATTTCCATCCTGATGGTGGAACAGAACGCCCGCCAGGCGCTGGAGATCGCCGATGTCGGCTATGTCCTGGTGCAGGGCGCGAACCGCTATACCGGCACCGGCGCCGCGCTGATGGCCGATCCCGAGGTGCGGCGCACCTTCCTGGGAGGTTGAGAATGCGGCACAAGGCGATCCTGTGGTCAACGATCCTTGCAGCGCTGGCGCTGGCGGCACAGGCGCAGGTCCCCGCGGTCACAGATACGCAGTCGGTCCACGATCCCGCCGACCTGAAACCCGAAGCACCCATGCCGCCCGATGCGCTGGTCCCCGGCGCCCCCGGCGTGACCGCCATCCTCTGTTCGGCGGACCCGCCCCCGCTGGATGCCTCGGGCGCCCTGGGCGCGGGAACCGCGCTTTCCGCCCCCGCTGCGGACCGCCGGGTGCGGGTGGACTGGCCCTGGGCCGCCAGGCCGGTGATGACCGGTGTCGGCGCGCCCGTCGAGGTCAGGTTCTTCAAGCGCGGGCGCACGCTGATCTTCGACGCAGGCGCCGAGACGCTGTATGTCGAGCGCGACCACCGCGGCTTTACCTATACCGCCAGCAGGCCGGGCAGCGTCATCACATGGCACGGCACCTGCCGGGCCATGGTCCGGGAATGATTCTGTGCCGGTTCGCCGCAGCCCTGCCCCGACCCTGACCCCGCGGCACGGCCGCCCTGCCAATCCCGGCCGCATCTGCCCGAGAGAGGACTGATGGATCTGCTCAACGCGCTTGTCGCGCTTCTGAACTTCGTCGTGATCCCTGCCGCATCCTATGGCGCGCAACTGGCGCTGGGCGCGCTGGGGGTGACGCTGATCTATGGCATCCTGCGGTTTTCCAACTTTGCCCATGGCGACACGATGGCCTTCGGCACGGGGGTCACGATCCTGCTGACCTGGGGGCTGACGGCCATGGGCATCAGCCTGGGGCCGCTGCCCACGGCCCTGCTGGCGCTGCCTGCCGCCATTGCGCTGACGGCGGTGCTGGTGCTGGTGACGGACCGGCTGGTCTATCGCCATTACCGTCGCGTCAAGGCGCCGCCCATCGTGGTCGTCATGGCCTCGGTCGGCGTGATGTTCGTGATGAACGGCCTGACCCGCCTGCTGATCGGCGTGGACGAAATCCAGTTCGCCGACGGCGCGCGCTTCGTCGTCTCGGTCCCGCAGTTCAAGGCGATGACCGGGCTGACCGATGGGCTGGCGCTGCGCACGACGCAGGCGATCACGCTGGTCGTGACGGCGCTGGCGGTCTGGGCGCTGTTTGCGTTCCTGAACCGCACCCGGTCGGGCAAGGCGATGCGCGCCTATTCCGACAACGAGGATCTGGCGCTGCTGTCGGGGATCGAACCCGAACGCGTCGTGCGCCTGACCTGGATCATCGCCACCGGGCTGGCGGTTGCGGCGGGCACGCTCTATGGCCTCGATAAGTCGTTCAAGGCCTTCAACTACTTCCAGATCCTGCTGCCCATCTTTGCCGCAGCCATCGTGGGGGGCCTCGGCAGCCCGGTGGGGGCGGTCGCGGGCGGCTTCGTCATCGCCTTTTCCGAGGTCGCGCTGACATACCCGTGGAAGAAGGTGGCGCAATATCTGGGGTTCGAACCCACGGGCCTGCTGCAGATGCTGTCCACCGAATACAAGTTCGCCATCAGCTTCGTGATCCTGATCGTGGTGCTGCTGTTCCGCCCGACCGGCCTGTTCCGCGGCAAAGCATTCTGAGGATACACCAATGTCCACCACTCGCCAGGCCGACACCCGCGTCAGTCCGCTGCGTGCGCCGCTGCTGTTCGCTGTCCTTGCCGTGTTGTTCGTGCTGGAAGGCACCGTGTCGAACGCGATGTTTTCCGGCAGCTGGAACAGCGCGCTGTCGCTGCTGAACATGGGCCTGATCTCGGCCGTGATGGCCTTGGGCGTGAACATGATCTGGGGCTATGGCGGGCTGTTCAACGCGGGCGTCGTGGGCTTCGTGGCACTTGGCGGGCTGGCGCCGGTGCTGGTGTCCACCCGGCCGGTGCCGGGCGCCTGGGCCGCGGGCGGGCCGCGGCTGCTGCTGGGCTTGGCGCTGGGCTTTGCGACGCTGGCGCTGGCGATCATTGTCGCCCGGCGGGTGCCGCGGGCATGGCGTTTCCCCACTGCCGCCGCGATCTTCGTCCTGGGCTATGTCGTGACGACCATGGTCTTCATTCCCGCCGTCGCCGCGATCGAGGCGAACAACCCCGCCAAGGCCGGCAACATCGGGGGTCTGGGCCTGCCCGTGCTGCTGTCCTGGCCTGTGGGCGCGCTGTTTGCCGCGGCCGCCGCCTGGGGCGTGGGCAAGGTCGCGCTGGGGCTGCGGTCGGATTACCTGGCCATCGCCACGCTGGGCATCGGCGAAATCATCGTGGCCGTCCTGCGCAACGAGGGGTGGCTTGCGCGCGGCGTGCTGAACATGACCGGCATCCCGCGTCCCGTGCCCTATGAACTTGACCTGCAGGCCGATCCCGCCTTTGCCGCTCGTGCGGCAGCCTGGGGAATGGACGCGGCCACGGCGTCGGGCATCTGGGTCAAGCTGTGCTATGCGGGGCTGTTCACGGTTGTCGTGCTGGCGTTGATCGCGCTGTCGGAACTGGCGTTGCGTTCGCCCTGGGGACGGATGATGCGCGCCATCCGCGACAACGAGACCGCGGCCGAGGCGATGGGCAAGGACGTGACCCGCCGCCACCTGCATCTGTTCGTTATCGGCTCTGCCGTGATCGGGCTGGCGGGCGCGATGATGATCACCCTGGACGGGCTGATGAGCCCCGGCGGCTACAGCCCGCTGCGCTTCACCTTCCTGATCTGGGTGATGGTGATCGTGGGGGGGTCGGGGAACAACTGGGGCGCGGTGCTGGGCGCGATGCTGATCTGGTTTCTGTGGATCAAGGCCGAAGTCTGGGGTCCTGCCTTGATGGCGCTGGTGACGGCGCCGCTGCCGCAGGGGGCCTTGCGCACGCATCTGATCGAAAGCGCACCGCAGATGCGGTTCATCGCGATGGGTCTGGTGTTGCTGCTGGTGCTGCGCTTCGCCCCGCGGGGGCTGCTGCCGGAACGCTGATGCGGTGGTGGAACATCCGGCTGGGGCTGGGGCTGGGGCTGTTCCCATCGCTTGTCCTGTTTGTCGCAATGGGACCGAAGGCGGTGTTTAATTTCCCGTTCGGATTGTGGCAGCAGGACGTTCCGATCCTGATCCTGCTGGCGATGACGGGAGGCATGAACCTTCTGGCGCTGATCCTGGGCGGGATTCTGCCGGAGGACTCTCAGGCGCAGTTCCTGCCGGCGGTCCTGAACGGCCTTGGCGCCTTTTCGCTCTATGCCGTTCCGATGCTCGTCATGCTGCGGGGCATCTGACGAACGCCGCCTACAGGTCGATCCGCCCCATCTCTCCACCCGCAAAGCGGCGCAGCACCGCCGGATACAGCCGGTGTTCCGCCGTCAGCACCCGCGCGGCCAGCGTCTCGGGCGTGTCGTCCGGCATCACCGGCACCCGCGCCTGCCCCAGGACGGGACCGCAGTCCAGTTCGGGCGTGACCAGATGGACCGATGCCCCGGCTTGGCGGTCGCCCGCTTCCAGCGCGCGGGCATGGGTGTGCAGCCCCGGATATTTCGGCAGCAGCGAGGGGTGGATGTTCAGTATCCGCCCTTCAAAGCGTTCGACAAAACCCGGTGTCAGGATGCGCATGAAACCGGCAAGGCAGAGGATGTCCGGTTGGGCGGCCAGCAGTGGTTCCAGCAGCGCGGATTCGAACGCCGCGCGGTCCCCCCTGAACGGACGATGGTCCACCGCCGCCGTCGCAATGCCGCGTGCCCCCGCCCTTGCCAGCCCCGCCGCTGCCGGATCGTTCGAGGCGACCAGGACGGGACGTGCCGGATGGTCGCCGGTCATGGAATCGACCAGCGCCATCATGTTGGACCCGCCGCCGGAAATCAGGATCGCGACGCGCTTCACCACAGGCTGCCGGAATAGCTCACGCCCCTGCCCTCGACCACCGTGCCGATGCGCGCCACACGCTCGCCCTCGGCCTGCAGCAGGGCAGTCAGCGTATCGGCCCGGTCGGGCGCAACCGCCAGGATCATGCCGATGCCGCTGTTGAAGGTCTTGAGCATCTCCCCTTCGGGAATCACCGCGCTGTCGGCCATCCAGCGGAACACCGCAGGCGGGGTCCAGGCGTCCAGATCGACCGCGGCGCCCAAGCCTTCGGACAGGATGCGCGGTACGTTCTCGGTGATGCCGCCGCCGGTGATGTGGGCCGCCGCATGAACCCCGCCCGCGCGGATCGCCGCCAGCACCGGGCGCACGTAAAGCCGCGTCGGCGTCAGCAGCGCCTGCCCCAGCGTGCCGTCGGCAAAGGGCGCAGGCGCGTCCCACGCCAGCCCCGCCCCCTCGACCACCTTGCGCACCAGCGAATAGCCGTTGGAATGCACCCCGTCCGAGGCCAGCCCCAGCAGCACGTCGCCCGCCGCCACGCCCTGCGGCAGCGAGGTGCCGCGTTCCATCGCGCCGACCGCGAATCCGGCCAGATCGAAATCGCCCCCGTGGTACATGCCCGGCATCTCGGCCGTCTCGCCCCCGATCAGGGCGCAGCCTGAGCGGCGGCAGCCTTCGGCGATGCCGGTGATGACGCGGTCGGCCTCATCGACACTCAACTTGCCGGTGGCGAAATAGTCCAGGAAGAACAGCGGCTCCGCCCCTTGGCAGACCAGATCGTTGACGCACATGGCGACCAGGTCGATACCGACGCCGTCCAGTTCGCCCGTGTCGATGGCGATGCGCAGCTTGGTCCCCACCCCGTCGGTCGCAGCGACCAGCACCGGGTCGGTGAAGCCCGCCGCGCGCGGGTCGAACAGCGCGCCGAATCCGCCCAGACCCTCCATCACGCCGGGGCGCCGGGTCGCGGCCGCCGCGGGCTTGATCCGTTCGACCAACGCATTGCCCGCGTCGATGTCCACCCCCGCCTGCGCATAGGTCAGGCCCTGCCGGCTGTCGCTCATGTCTGCTGTCCCCCGGATGCGTGCGCCGGGCATAGACCAAGCCCCCGCCGCAGGCAATCGGGCGGTTTCCCTTGACCGCAAGGGCGGCATTTGCCACAGCCTGTGGTCGGCAGGGGGCTGTAGCTCAATGGTCAGAGCAGGGCGCTCATAACGCCTTGGTTGGGGGTTCAAGTCCCTCCGGCCCTACCACGCCCTTATCGTGGGCGGTTCGCAAGATAATGGCGCACGGCCGCGATGACATGGCGGAAGCGGTCGCCGCCCAGATGCTTGCCGCCATACCAGCGGGTCACGACGATCATGTGATCGTCCAGCCCTTCGGTTTCCATCATGCGCAGGATAATCGCGCTGGCGCCGGATTCGCCGTCGTCGTTGCGCGCGCCCTCGCCGCCCAGACGGGCGGCCCAGCTGTTATGGGTGGCCTTGGCGAAACGCTTTTCCGATTTCAGCCGCGCCAGCGCCGCAACGACGGAAGCGCGATTCGACACCGGTGCGCCCGACACCGCATAAACCGACCCGCGATCCGAGATGATGCGGTCGAACACGGCAAGCTGCGGGGCCGTGGATCGGCTCATCCCCGATCCAGATCCGGCGTGGCGCGAGGCGCGAACGGATTGTCCTGCATCTGCATGGGGCCGGAATGGCCCCTGCCCGGCTACAAAGTCAACAGGCCACGCCCGGCGCGCGCCTGCGGTTGGCCGCGTTCAGGCAAGGATGCCCGGATCGGTGCCCAGATCCAGCCCTGGAAAGATCGTGCGCTCGATCATCCTGGCATCCGTCCCGAACAGCCCGCGCATCGCCCATCCGGCATAGGCGCGCACATCGCGCGTGGGCATCAGGTCGCGGTCCTGATAAAGTTGCCCTTCCCCCAGGCCCGGCCAGTCGCCGTAAACGCGCCCGCCGCGAACCGCGCCCCCGGCCATCAGCATCGCGCCCCCGGTGCCGTGGTCGGTCCCGCCCGACCCGTTTTCACGCGCGGTACGCCCGAATTCGGTCATAGCCAGGACCGTCGTGTGCGCCCAGTTCGGCCCAAGACCGTCGCGCAGGGCAATGATCGCGTCGCACAGCGTCCCCAGCGACCGGGCAAGCACCTGCGGCTGGCGGGCATGCGTGTCCCAGCCGGCCAGCGAGAAGGACGCGATCCGTGTCGCGCCGTTCAGCCGTTCGGCGGCAAAACGGCCCAGCTTCGCGGCATCGCCCGCCCTGCCCTCGCCCTTGGCCATGGGGGCGACCGAACTGCCGATTTCCGCCGCATCCTCTGCCGCCTGCCGGAACAGGGGATCGTCGTGATAGACCTCGGCCAGCAATAACTGCGCCTGCGCCGACAGCTTCAGCCGCGCGTCGGGCGCCCAGCTCAGCGCGCGGGCGGGGCCGGACAGGATCAGCATCTCCTCGGGCCCGACGGTATAGGCGGTCTCGGCGGTGGCGCCGGGCAGGTCCTGCAGCAGCCGGTTCAGCCAGCCGCCCTTCTGCGCGTCGATGGGCAGGTCGTTGCCGGTTCCCGCCTCAAGCAGGTCCTGCCCGTCGAAATGGCTGCGCTTGTCGCGGTAAGGCGTGGCGACGGCATGGGCGAATGCCAGTTCGCCCGCCTGCCACAATGGCGCCAGCGGGGCCAGCGCCGGATGCATGGCATGAAAGCCGTCCAGATCCAGCGCGCCCGCATCCGGCCCGCCCGAGATGCCGCGCCGCAACTGCCGCAGCAGCGGGTCGCCGTAAGGCTGCACCACGTCCAGCCCGTCCATTGCACCGCGCAGCACGATCACGACCAGCCGGTTGTCGCCCGGCACCGCGGCAAAGGTCATGGTGGACAACAGCGGATGCGCCGCGGCCGAGCAGGCGGCCATGACAGCGGATTTCAGCAGGCGGCGGCGGCTGGGCATGAAGTCCCCCTTCATCTGCGGTTGAAATCGGTCGAGGCCAGGACGATCGCCACGCCTTCGCGTGCGCTTTCGGCCTTGGGCACGGCCCAGATCAGCCGTTCGGACGCGGTGCCACCCAGCGCCTCTGAAAGAAAGGCGCGCGGATCGGGAAGATCGTTCGTCAGCCGCTGGGGTTGCTGCAATGCCCAGGCGATGCGGGCGGACAGCATCTGCGGCGTGATCCAGGCATCCGCCGCCTCGGCCCAGCCGTCGGGTCCGCGGGCGCGACCGAAGGGCTGGCCCATCTGCGCCAGCGGGATCCACAGCGACTGGTTGATGCGCGGGCCATCGAACGCCATCACCTGCGCGCGGTCCAACCCCAGCGCGCGCAGCGAGGCAACGAGGAAATCGAAGGGCTGGCGCGCCTTGTGCCGAAAGGTCGCGGCCAGCGCCGGATGGGTGGCCAGCACGGCGTAAACCTGCGCCAGATCGCCCTCGGTGTCCTGCCAGACCGCGGCCAGCGCCCGGACCAGATCGGGGGGCGGATCGTCGGCGGCGAAATGGACGGCCAGCTTGCGCGCGACATGCTGGGCAGTCGCCGGATGTCGCGCCAGATCGACCATCGCCCGGCGGATCTCGTCCAGACCCGAAGTCCCCTTGCCGCTGTAACGGCGCCCCAACACCGTTTCGGCCCCCGGTTCCGCAACCTGGGGACGGAAATGCTGGCCCTCGCGCGGGTTCCAGGTCAAGCCGGTCAGCAGTTCGGCCAGTTCACGCACATCCGCCTGCGTATAATCCGCGCCCACCCCCAGCGTGTGCAGTTCCATGATCTCGCGCGCGAGGTTTTCATTCAGGCCAAGGTTGCGCTCGGGACGGCGGCGCACGAACAGGGAATTCGGGCCGAAGCTCGCGTTCTGGTTCAGATAGACCAGCATCATCGGATGGGTCTCGGCGGCGAACAGCAGATCGGCGAAACGTCCCGCCAGATTCGGGCGGATCGCCTCGTTCACGAAGGCTGCGGCCATCAGATGCTGGGGCGGGTTCTGGGCGACGGTGGTGAAATGGTCGGCCCAGAACTGGACCAGCCGTTCACCGAAACCGGCCGGGGCCGCGACGGCGCGGGCCACGCGGCGTTGCAGCACGGCCAGCCGTTCGGCGTTCAGTTTCTGCGTGACGGCGCGGAATTCGTCGTCCGGGATTGTCATTTCTTCGCGCGCTTTCCGCGCCTCGGACAGCGAAATCTGGGCATCTCCGGCAAGCGCGGCCGTCCACGGATCATCCGGGATCGCGGCGCGGACGCATGATGCCAGCACCTCTGCGGCGTCGGCGGGCGGGGGGGCCAGCGGCGACAGGCCATAGCCCAGCCGGATCGCGGCCAGTTCGGGAAAATCGGGTGTCAATGTCATCGTCAGTCCAGCCGGGGCAGCGCGCACCCCGGCCAGTTTATGCCACGGGATGCCGCCCACCGCATCTCACGGTTTCATGACGGGCGTGTCACGCGTCCTTCGGCAGCACCCGCAGGCGCAATTCGCGCAACTGCTCGTTGGTGGGCTCGCTGGGTGCGCCCATCATCAGGTCCTCGGCCCGCTGGTTCATCGGGAACATGATGACCTCGCGGATGTTCACCTCGTCGGCCAGCAGCATCACGATGCGGTCGATGCCCGCGGCACATCCTCCGTGCGGCGGCGCGCCATAGCGGAAGGCCTTGACCATGCCGCCGAAGCGCTTTTCCACCTCGTCGCGGCTGTAGCCGGCAAGCTCGAACGCCTTGAACATGATCTCTGGCTTGTGGTTGCGGATCGCGCCCGAGACCAGTTCATAGCCGTTGCAGGCCAGGTCATACTGATAGCCCAGCACCTTCAGCGGATCGCCGCTGAGCGCCTCCATCCCCCCCTGCGGCATCGAGAAGGGGTTGTGGCTGAAATCGATGCGGCCGTCGTCGGTCTTCTCATACATCGGGAAATCGACGATCCAGGCGAATTTGAACTGGTCTTCGTCGATGAGGTTCAACTCGCGCCCGATTTCCGTGCGCGCGCGGCCCGCGACGGCCTCGAAGTCCGAGGGCTTGCCTCCGAGGAAGAAGACGGCGTCGCCTTCGTTCAGGCCAAGCTGTGAGCGGATCGCCTCGGTCTTTTCAGGGCCAAGCGCCTTGGCGATGGGGCCTGCGGCTTCGAAACTTCCGAAGTAGGCGTTAGCCAAAAACTGCGCTGTAGTGTGATCCCCAGTTTCGTCAGCTGCGTTAATACGCGTCAGCACCGCTTCTTCTTCAGAAGCACTCAAGGGTTCAATCTTGTCATCCCGATCAGCGGCAAGCTCACGAAGTTTCGAGCGTGCTCTGGCTCCTTCAAGCCCTCCACCAGTCGCCGTAAAACTTAAGCCGAGAGACTGGAGTTGTTCACTAAGGTTCGCAGCCCAACCACTCGTCCGTTTCCGCCAGAAGATATACCCCATCCCCGGCAGCCCCTGCGCCTGCGCAAACACATTCATCCGGTCCGCGAACTTGCGCGAGCCGCCGCCCGGCGCGGGGATGGCGCGGACCTCAGTTCCCTCCTGCTCCAGCAGCTTCGCGAAGATGCCAAAGCCCGAGCCGCGGAAATGCTCGGACACGTCCACCATCTGGATGGGGTTGCGCAGGTCGGGCTTGTCGGTGCCGTATTTCCGCAGGCTCTCGACATAGGGGATCAGCGGCCAGTCGGCGTCCACGCGCCGGCCGCCGCCGAACTGCTCGAACAGCCCCTGGATCACCGGCTGGATGGCGGCGAACACGTCCTCCTGTTCCACGAAGGACATCTCGACATCGAGTTGATAGAAGTCGGTGGGCGAGCGGTCGGCGCGCGGGTCCTCGTCGCGGAAACAGGGCGCGATCTGGAAATAGCGGTCGAAGCCCGCAACCATGATAAGCTGCTTGAACTGCTGCGGCGCCTGCGGCAGCGCATAGAACTTGCCCGGATGCAGACGCGAGGGCACCAGGAAGTCGCGCGCCCCCTCGGGCGAGGACGCGGTGATGATCGGGGTCTGGAACTCGGTGAAGCCTTCCGCCCACATCGCATCGCGCAGCCATTTGACGACGCGCGAGCGCAGCATGATGTTGTTGTGCAGCGACTCGCGGCGCAGGTCGATGAAGCGATAGGCGAGGCGCGTTTCCTCGGGATAGTCGTGGTCGCCGAACACCGGCAGCGGCAGGTCGTCGGACGGTCCCAGCACCTCGACCCCGGTCGCATAAACCTCGATCTCGCCGGTGGGCAGCTTGGGGTTGACCAGCGACGCATCGCGCAGCTTCACGCGGCCGTCGATACGGACGACGGTTTCGGCGCGCAGCTTTTCCAGCACAGGGAACGCGGGCGAGTCGCCGTCGGCGATGACCTGGGTGATGCCGTAATGGTCGCGCAGGTCAATGAACAGCACGCCCCCATGGTCGCGCACCCGATGCACCCAGCCCGACAGGCGCACCTCGGCCCCGGCGTCGGCGGCGGTCAACTGGCCGCAGGTGTGGCTGCGATAGGCGTTCATGGCGCGTCCCCTTGTGTTCCGGCCCCGCATACAATGGTTGGCGGGCGCGAAGTCAAGCGGGCGTCAGAACGGGCGCACCACATTGCCCGACCACAGGAACGCCCCCATTCCCACGGTGAACAGTGCATTGCCCGCGACCGCATGCAGCATCCAGGCGGCGGGAAAGCCGCGGTCCAGATAGGCGCGGGCAAAGATCCAGCCGCCCGCGAAGGTCAGCGCCGCCACCACCAGCGACCAGTACATCAGATGCGCGAAGGAAAACACCGCCGCATTGACCAGCATCGCTGTGCGCGCATCCGGCATCAGCCCGCCATAACGGTGAAAGAACAGCGGGCGGAAGATCAGCTCCTGCGGCAGGGCCGACAACAGCGGATACAGCAGCCACAGCACCCCCAGGAACCGCAGCCGCGTACCGGACAGCGGGCGCAGGTGATCGGGCGCCCAGGCCGACACCACCGCATAGCCCAGAAGCCCGGCCAGCAGCCCGAACAGCGCCACCTGTCCCCAATCGACCTGTTCCCAGCCGCGGATCAGCGCGCGCCAGTCGAACCCGCCCGTGTGCCACAGCAGCGCCAGCCCCGCCAGCGTGAAGCCGAACAGTGCCGCGAACAGCCAGTCCGGATTCAGAAACAGCGCGATGGCCGCGGGCGCGCCCAGATACAGGGCCAGGAATTCGGCCCACAGCCACGCGCGCCGGTGCGGCGCTATCTCTGGGAACGGGTCGCCAGCCATCGCCGCCACTGCATCTGCGTTCCCGCGAATGCGTTCAGATCGACATTGCCCGAAAAGCCCGGCGCCGTGCCCGTCCCGGTATATTGCCAGAAGCTCCAGCGCTGGCCGGGATAGATGCGGCTGGGATGGTCCGCGACCGAGCGCAGCCAGAATTCCGCATTCAGGTCGCCCAACCGGGTATCGCGATAGAAATCGACCGTCGTATAGACAATCGGCCGCTGACCGTAATGGCGGTGCAGGATGCTGATGAAGTGCCCGGCCTCGCGCTTGATCTCGGCCACCGACGGCTTGTAGCGGCAGGTGCGCGAGGTGTGGACCCATTCGAGGTCGATCACCGGGGGCAGAGCGCCGCGTTCGCGCGGCACATTGGCGATGAACCAGGCAGCCTGTTCCGCGCCCGAGCGGCAGAAGTAATAGAAATGATAGGCCCCGCGCGGAATCCCCGCCGCCCGCGTTTCCGCCCAGTAACGGCCGAACGAGGGGTCGGAATGATCGCCGCCCTCGGTCGCCTTGATGAAGGCGAAGCTGACGCCTGCGTTGCGCGCCGCATGCCAGTTCACATTGCCCTGGTAACGCGAGACATCGACCCCGTGGACATGATGGTTATAGGGGTGGCCGTTCCGCCAGACATGGGGCGCCGTATCCCCCAGCATCGGCACGGTCCCGCCTGTGAAACTGCCCTGCACCGGCTGGCCCGACCCGATGCTGATATCGGTGATGACCCGGCGGCCCGGCCCGCCCCCGCAGGCGGCAAGCGCGCTCAATGCCGCTATTGCGATCAATTTGTGAATGAATCTCATGCCCGACCCTCGTACCGGCTTTGTGATTATGATTTTGCGCCGTTATCTCACGCCTGCCGCCGCAAAGTCACGGGCCGGGCCCTGCAGGGCCGGCGGACCTCACGGAATCGTCAGCGGGTCAGTTCATGTCGGGGACCAGCTTGCCGGGGTTCAGGATGTTGTTGGGATCAAGCGCGCGCTTGATCGCCCCCATGACCTGCCAACCCTCGCCATGCTCGGCCTCCATCAGGGAGCGCTTGCCGATGCCGATGCCATGTTCGCCGCTGATCGTGCCGCCCACGGCCAGCGCGCGTTCGGCCATGCGGCGCGCAACCGCCTTGGCAGCGGCGATCTCATCCGCGTTGCCGGGATCGACCAGCAGCAGCGTGTGAAAATTGCCGTCGCCCACATGGCCCACGATGTTGCCGGGAATTCCCGCATCTGCCATGTCGGCGGCGGCGGCCGACACGGCGGCGGGCAGTCGGGACATCGGCACGCAGATATCCGTCACCATCCCCGTCGCCCCCGGCCGCAGCTTCAGCGCCGCCCAATAGGCCGTGTGCCGCGCCTCCCACAAACGCTTGCGGTCCTCGGCCGAGGTCGCCCAGGCAAAGCCCTGGCCGTTGTTTTCCCCTGCCAGCATCCCGAAAGCCTCGGCGTCGGTCCTGACCGATTCGGGCGAGCCGTTGAACTCGACCATCAGATGTGGCTGTTCGGGATAGTCGGTGCCAGAGTGAAGGTTCACCGCGCGCATCGCCAGCGCGTCCATGAACTCGATCCGCGCCATGGGGATGCCGGCCTGCATGGTCTGGGCCACGCAGGTGACCGCATCCTCCAGCGTGGGAAAGGCGCAGACGGCGGCGGCCACGTCCTCGGGCTGGCCATGCAGGCGCAGGGTCAGTTCGGTGATGATGCCCAGCGTGCCTTCGGACCCCACCATCAGCGCGGTCAGGTCGTAACCCGCGCTGGATTTCGCAGCGCGGGTTCCGGTGCGGATGATGCGCCCGTCGGCCAGAACGACTTCCAGCGCCAGCACATTGGCCGGCATCGTTCCGTATCGGACGGTGGTGGTCCCGCTGGCCCGCGTCGAGGCCATGCCGCCAAGCGAGGCATTCGCCCCCGGATCGACCGGGAACATCAGCCCGGTCGCGCGCAGTTCCGTATTCAGCCCTTCGCGCGTGCAGCCGGGCTGGACGACGGCCAGCATGTCCTCGGCGCGGATCTCCAGCACCTTGTCCATCCGGCTCATGTCCAGCACCAGCCCGCCCCGCACCGCCAGCGCATGCCCCTCCAGCGAGGTGCCTGTGCCCCAGCCGATCACCGGGACGCCGTGTTCGTTGCAGCAGGCGAGAATGCGCGACACCTCGTCCGTCGTCAGCGGCCAGGCGACGGCATCGGGGGGCGGCGCCCGGTGGAAGGTCTCGGACGCGGCGTGCTGGTCGCGGTCGGCCTGCGTCACCGACAGCCGGTTGCCCAGGGTCTCGCGCAGGGTGGACAAGACGGTATCGGGGATGGGCATCGCGGGCTCCTGAAAATACACGGACGAAGATTGCCAGTGCGGCGCAGTCGCCTCAACCCCGGGCCGCAGGCGTGACCATGGTCCGGGGCGATGCGCCGCAGCGCCGTCACGCCATCA
>CALLYR010000558.1 GCA_937859005.1 uncultured Paracoccus sp.
GAAAGGCTGCTGGCATGAGGGCCTTGCTGTCCATCGCCGCCGCCCTGCTGGCGTGGGAGGCGCTGGTGCGCCTGACCGGGCTGCCCCCGTTCCTGCTGCCCGGCCCGTGGCAGGTCGCGCAGGCGGTGGCGCAGTATCGCGCGGAAATCGCGCAGGCCGCGATCCACACCGCCGGCGAGACGCTGGCCGGGCTGGCGCTGGGGGCGGGCCTGGGGGTAGCGGTCGCGCTGGCGATGGCGGTCTGGCCGCGGCTGGGGCGTGCGCTGGGGCCGGTGCTGATCGTCAGCCAGACCATCCCGATCTTTGCGCTGGCCCCGATCCTGACGCTGTGGCTGGGCTTCGGCTATGCGCCCAAGATCGCGATGGTGGTGCTGATCGTCTTTGTCCCGGTGGCGCAGGCGCTTTATGACGGGCTGATGGCGCCGCCGCCCGCGCAGATGGATGTGGCGCTGTCGATGGGCGCGTCCCGCTGGTCGATCCTGCGGCATCTGCTGGCCTCGGGGCTGCGGCTGGGGACGATCTATGCGCCGGTCGGCGCGGTGATCGGGGAATGGGTGGGCGGCGCGCGGGGTCTGGGCGCGCTGATGATCCAGGCCAACGGGCGGATGCGGACCGACCTGATGTTCGCCGCGCTGGTGGTGGTCGTGGCGCTGTCGCTGATGCTTTACGCCACCGTTGACCGGCTGCTGGCGCACTGGCTGGCCCGGCGCGGGTTTGCGGAAAGGCGTTGACAGGCTGCCGAAGGCTCCGCCGGTCAGGCGCGACTTTCTGGCGAGAGCGCCCCATACAGGGACATTCCCTGCTGTCTGACAGGTCCACACCAGTTGCACCGTGCTTTTAGCAGCCTTGCGGCATCACGCTATGCCCAGGACATCCGCCCCTGTCGTCCCTTCAAGGGGCGGTCAGGTCGCTGCCGGGCTCCCTCACGGGCGCTGTGGGGCGCTTCCGGCCCCTCACCCGTGCCACGCCGCCACCGTCTTGAGCGTGGAGAATCCGTAAAGCGCCTCGAACCCCTTTTCGCGGCCGTGGCCCGACAGGCCGTGGCCGCCGAAGGGCAGTTCCACCCCGCCCCCCGCGCCATAGTTGTTCAGAAACACCTGCCCCGAGCGGATGGCGCGGCTCGCGCGCAGCGCACGGCCCATGTCCGCCGTCCAGACCCCCGCGACAAGGCCGTAATCGGTGCCGTTGGCGATGGCGATGGCTTCGTCCTCGGTGTCGAAGGGAATGATCACCTGCGCGGGGCCAAAGATTTCCTCGCGCGCCAGCACATGATCGGGCGAGACATCGGTGAACAGCGTGGGCGCGACATAGTTGCCGCCCTCGGGCGCGCCGTCGATGACGGTGCCGCGCGCGGCGATGGTCAGCCCCTCGCCCTGCGCCAGATAGCGTTCGACCGTGGACTTCTGCCGGGCCGAGATCAGCGGCCCGAGGTCGAGGTCGTCCATCGCGGGGCCGACCCGCAAGCCGCGGTATCGGTCGGCCATGCGGTCCACGACCTCCTCCATGCGCGACCGTTCGACCAGGATGCGCGCCCCGCAGGAACAGGTCTGGCCCGCGTTCTGGATGCCCGCGTTGACGAGGAACGGCAGCGCGCGGTCCAGATCGGCGTCGGCATAGACGATCTGCGGCGACTTGCCGCCCAGTTCCAGCGTGACCGGCACGATGTTCTGCGCGCCGGCAGCCTGAATGGCGCGGCCCACGCCGACCGATCCGGTGAAGCTGACATGGTTGATGCCGGGATGGGCGGCCAGCGCCGCCCCGGCCTCGGACCCCAGGCCCGTGACGATGTTGATCGCGCCCGGCGGAAAGCCCGCCTCGTCGGCCAGCCGCGCCAGCGCCAGCGCGGTCAGGCAGGCGTCCTCGGCCGGTTTCACCACGCAGGCGTTGCCCATCGCCAGCGCCGCCCCCACCGACCGGCCGAGGATCTGCATCGGATAGTTCCAGGGCACGATATGGGCCGTCACGCCATGCGGCTCGCGCAGGGTCCAGACGGTATAGCCGTTCTGATAGGGGATCGTGTCGCCCATCACCTTGTCGGCCGCGCCGCCATAGAATTCGAAATACCGCGCCATTGCCAGCGCATCGGCGCGGGCCTGCGTCAGCGGCTTGCCGACATCGGACGCCTCGATCCGGGCCAGTGTTTCCGCCCGCTCACGGATCAGGCCGGACAGGTCCAGCATCAGCCGTCCGCGCTCGGCTGCGGTCAGCCGGCCCCAGTCGCCGTCCAGCGCCGTCTTCGCCGCTGCGACTGCGGCGTCGACCTGGTCCGCGCCGCCGCGTGCGATCCGGCCGATCTGCATGCCCGTCGAGGGGTCCAGCACCGGCAGCACCTCGCCGATATGAATCCACCGCCCGCCGATCAGGATCTCGTCTGTCGGAAACCAGATGTCGTTCATCGTACTCTCCTGCCGATGGTTCGGCCGGACCATGCTGTCGGGCGGCCGCGGTGAAAAGCCCCCGGATGTTCAGCGCATCCCGCGTTCCAGCGCCGCCGCGATCAGGGCCGGGATTTCGGGCGCCAGGCCCAGCGGGGGCAGAACAGGCCCCAAGGCGCCGGTCCGCGCCCAGGCTTCGGGGATGTCCTCGCGCACATGGCTGGCGTTGGTGGCGAAGAACGGCAGACAGATCGCGTGTTCGCCCGGCCGCAGGTCGGCGAGAAAGGGCTCCTCCTCGACGAAGCCGCACTCGACCCGGGCAAAGCCTGCCAGCGGGGCCAGCGCCCCGGCAAAGGCATTGGTGCTGCGGGCCGACCCGCGCGAGACCTGCGAGCCGTGCCCCGCCACGACCAGCACCGTCCGCGCCGGGTCCAGCCCCGCGTCCTGCGCCCCCTGCCGCGCCAGCCGCGCGCCCAGTTCGGGCAGCGCCGGGTCCAGGCCGAAGGGCGGCAGGACGGCATGGTCCGCGACCCCGGCTGCCGCCAGACGGCGCGGCATTTCCTTTCGCACGAACCAGCCGTCGGCCATGAACATCGGATAGATCAGCCCGGCCCCCCGGATCGCCGTCAGGCTTTCGGACATGGCCAGGGTCGCGCCCGCCACCCGCAGGCCGGGCAGCAGCGGCGCGACCTGCGCAAGGTCGGCTTGCAGGGGGCCGGGATCGCCCGGCTGGCCGTGGGCCACGATGGCGGCAAAGCGGGTCATGTGGAACCTTCCCTGAAAACCGGATGCGTCACCGTGCGCCCTCGGCCTCGCGCACGGCATCGGCAAGGGCCTCGGGCATGGGGAATTCGGCCAGGGCGCGGGCGCGCGCCTCGGGCGACATCTTGCGGGCGGTTTTCGCCACGATACGGATCAGCGCGTCCGGGTCCTGGGTGGTCGCGAAATCGCCCAGGTAATGGCGGATGAAGGTGAAGCAGGCGACATCCTCCAGCGCCTGCACCTGCGGGTCGCGCTTGATGCCTTCCTTGCGCAGCATCCGGCCCGCGGCGTCGATGTCGGCATCATCGCAGCCGGCCTCGCGCATCAGTTCCATGACGCGCCCGGCGTGGCGGCGGCCCTGTTCGCGCCGCCAGGTCAGATAGCCTTCGCGGCCTTCGGGGAAATCGCTGCGCGGCAGCAGCCAGCGCTCGACATGCTGGCCGCGGCAGGCGATGGCCAGCGCGTCGCCGGCATCGGGAAACAGGCGTTCCTGTTCTGCGGTCATGCGGCGGCCGTAAAGCAGTTCGACCGGCCCGCCCTCCTCGTGGCGGGGGTCGGCGGCATTGGCGGCGTCGATGGCGGCAAAGACGGTCTGTCGCAGGGTCATGGCAGGCTCTTCCGGTTGTCAGCCGTCACCTTCCACAGCGGCGGCGGAAATGTCCATTGCCGCGCAAAGACGGCGCCGCGCCGCGCGGCCCTTGCCAAGCCGGGCGGCCCGCCCGATACGGACCCCGCGATCCACCGCCCGAGCCTGCCCATGCTTGCCTTCGTCCGTGCCCGTCTTGTCCTGTTCTCGGTCCCCAAGACGGGGACCACGGCGCTGGAATCGGCGCTGGCGGGGCGCGCGGAACTGATCCTGCGGTCCCGCCCCGAGATCAAGCATCTGAACCTGCGCCAGTATCATGCCCATGTGGCCCCGATCCTGCGCATGATTCCGGGGCAGCGGTTCGAAACCGTGGCCGTGATCCGCGATCCCGTGGACTGGCTGGGCAGCTGGTATCGGTATCGCTCGCGCGCCGATCTGGTCGGGCGGCCGAACAGCACCGCGCATGTCAGCTTCGACCGCTTCGTGGAGGATTACC
>CALLYR010000559.1 GCA_937859005.1 uncultured Paracoccus sp.
GGTGCAAGGGGGCGGCGGGCCGCGCGGGGGCAGGCAGGTTCAGTCGCCCGCGACCGGCCGCCAGCGCCGGCCATCGCGTTCCAGCAATGCCGCCGCCTCTGCGGGGCCTTCGCCGCCGGGGGCATACATCGCAAGGCCCTGCCCGCCGGCCGCATCCCACGCATCCAGGAAAGGCTGCACCGCCTGCCATCCCGCCTCGACGCTGTCGGCGCGCTGGAACAGCAGGTTGTCGCCGATCATGCAGTCATAGATCAGCGTCTCATAGCCGGTCTTCGGCGCGGCCCTGAAATGATCCTCATAGCGGAACGTCATGGCGACGCCGTCGATGGCGATGCGCGGGCCGGGCACCTTGGCGTTGAACTGAAGCGTGACGCCCTCGAACGGCTCGATGCCGAGGACGAGGAAATTCTGCGACAGCCGTTCGACCCGCGTGGTGCGGAACATGGACAAGGGCGCCTGCTTGAAACGGATCGCGATCTCGGTGCGTTTGGCGGCCATGGCCTTGCCGGTGCGCAGATAGAACGGCACCCCGGCCCACCGCCAGTTGTCGATGGACAGTTTCAGCGCGACGAAGGTCTCGACCGTGCTGTCCGGCGCGACATCGGCGGTCTCGCGATAGGCGCCGACCTGCCGCGTGCCGACGCAGCCGCCCAGATACTGCCCGCGGACCGAGTTCGCCCGCGCCTCGGCCTCGGTCTGGATCTGGACCGCGGCCAGCGCCTCGGCCTTGTCGCTACGCACGGAACGCGCGTCAAAGCGAGAGGGCGGCTCCATCGCGACCAGCGACAGCAGCTGGAACAGGTGGTTGGGGACCATGTCGCGCAAGGCCCCGGTCTGTTCGTAAAAGCGCCCGCGCGTGCCCACGTCGATCGATTCGGCCACGGTGATCTGGACATGGTCGATATGGCTGCGGTTCCAGACCGGCTCGAACATGCCGTTGGTGAATCGCAGCACCATGATGTTCTGCACCGTCTCCTTGCCCAGATAATGGTCGATGCGGTAAATCTGCTCCTCGTCCAGCAGTCCGAGAAGGTCGGCGTTCAGCCGTCTGGCCGAGGCAAGGTCGGTGCCGAAGGGCTTTTCGATCACCAGCCGCCGCCAGCCCTCTCCGTCCTCGCGCAGCAGGCCGGCCGCGCCCAGCATCCGGGCGGTCGGCAGAAAGGCCACGGGCGGCACCGCAAGATAGAACAGGTGGTTGGCGATACCCCGGTCCCGGCGCAGCGCGTCCAGCCGCGCCTTCAGCCCCTGGGCGGATCGGGGGTCCGCCGGATCGGCCCGGACCGCCTCCAGACAGCCAAGCAGCCTGTCCGCGAGTTCGGCCCGGACGGGGCGGGTGGCGAATTCGTCCAGGCCCTGCCGCAGCCGGTCCCTCAGGGCGTCGCGGTCCGGCCCCGCCAGATCGACCCCGAGGATGCAGAACTTCTCGGGCAGCAGCCCCGCATCGGCCAGATTGTAAAGCGCGGGAAAGATCAGCCGGCGGGCCAGATCGCCGGCCGCGCCGAACAGGACGAAACAGCACGGCTCGGCAACCCGCGCGCCGCTTTCCGAAGGGTCGTCCGTCATGCGCGTCCCCTCATCCGTCCTCGGGCTTGAGCGTCTCGGGCGCTTTCGCGGCGGGGGCGTCGGGATGCTGCTGCGGTTCCTTGTGGCCGCCGAAGC
>CALLYR010000560.1 GCA_937859005.1 uncultured Paracoccus sp.
GCGACCGCATGCATCGCCGCCCTGATGGCCGCCACCTGCCCCACATCGGGCAATTGCGGCAGGCGCAGATCCACCGGGCCGTCGTCGCGCAGGGCATCCGCCGACCGGACCGTCAGCATCGGCTGCAGCGCCGGGTCGGCCGTGCCGCGGACAAAACTGCCGCGACCGACATGGCTGTCGATCAGCCCGTCGCGTGCCGCCAGCTGATAGGCGCGCGCCACCGTGCCGGGCGTCACCTTCAGCCGCCAGGCAAGGTCGCGCACCGCCGGCAGCCGCGCGCCGGCCGGCAGTTCGCCCTCGCGCACGGCGTGGCGAATCGCCAGCGCCAACGCCTGGAACTTGGGTTGCCCCGGGGGTGGATCGAGCCGCGGAACCCAGACCATGCACGACAAGATGGGCCTCCTCGCAGATGTCCCCTTTTCAGGCGATACAATCGCGCAAGCAGCGGCGAAGCAAGGCGATACATTGCCGATCCTGTTGCGCGGCGGGCGAACCGGGGCCTGACGCTGCCCTTGCGTCACCTTGCAGGCGGGCTGCGGCCTCTGTCTCGACAGGTTGCGGGGCGCCGTGCAATCTCGCGCCTGTCCCGGCGGCACGGCTGCGCAGAAAGCGACAGCCGCCGCAAAAGTGGAGGAGACAGATGACCCAAGACAAGAAACTCGACCGCCGGTCCTTCCTGACCCGTGCCTCGATCGGGGGCGCCGCGGCCGCCGCCGGGGCGACGCTGGCGGCACCCGCCATCGCGCAGGAATCGCCGACGCTCAACTGGCGGCTTGCCTCGTCCTTTCCGAAATCCCTTGAGACCATCTATGGCGGCGGCGAGGAATTGTCCCAGCGGCTGAAGGAAGCCACCGACGGCAAGTTCAACATCCAGGTGTTCGCGGGCGGCGAGATCGTCCCCGGCCTGCAGGCCATTGATGCCGCCAGCGACGGCACTGTCGATCTGGCGCATTCGGTCGGCTATTACAGCTGGGGCAAGGACCCGGCCTTCGCCTGCGGCGCCGACCTGCCCTTTACCTTCAACGCCCGCGGCAAGGCCGCCTACAACTATTCCGGCGGGGGGATCGAGGCATTCAACGAATTCCTTGCCACCCAGAACCTGGTCGCTTGGCCTGGGGGCAATACGGGCGCACAGATGGGCGGCTGGTATCGCCGGGAAATCAATTCTCTGGCCGACATGAAGGGCCTGAAGATGCGGATTTCCGGCCTGGCGGGAATGGTTGTCGAACGGCTGGGCGTCGTGCCGCAGCAGATCGCAGGCGGCGATATCTATCCGGCGCTGGAAAAGGGCACCATCGACGCCGCCGAATGGGTCGGCCCCTATGACGATGAAAAGCTGGGCTTCCAGAAAGTCGCGCCCTATTATTACTATCCCGGTTTCTGGGAAGGCGGGCCGTCGGTTTCGTTCTTTGTCAATATCGACAAATGGAACGAGCTGCCCGAAAATTACAAGTCGCTGTTCCGCAGCTGCGCCCAGGCCGTGGACCAGAACATGCTGGCGGAATACGACTTCAAGAACCCCACCGCGCTGAAGAACCTGGTGGGATCGGGCGCCCAGTTGCGCCCCTTCCCGGAGGATGTGCTGACGGCGGCCTTCGACGCCTCGCGCGCGATCTATGACGAGATCGGCGCCCAGAACGCGGCGTTCAAGAAGCAGTGGGAGGCGATGAGGCCCTTCCTGGCCGACTGGTTCCTGTATTCGCAGACCGCGGAATACACCTTCGACACCTTCATGATGATCCAGCAGCGCAACGGCAAGCTGTAACAAGGCGCTGCCCCCGGTGGTCCGGCGGGCGGCAGGATCAACGATGAAGGGCGGCCCTTGGGCCGCCCTT
>CALLYR010000561.1 GCA_937859005.1 uncultured Paracoccus sp.
ACCTGTATCGGGACGAAGGCGAGCTGATCGGCGCGCTGGGGATGCGGCAGGCCAGTTTTGTCCGCTGGCGCCGCGCCCGCGACCGGGCGGCCGATGCCACGATGCAGGCGTCGGATCGCGGTACGGGCTTCACGGTCTTTTCCCGCACCTTCCGTCTGTTCCTGCAATCGGCGCTGCTGGCGACGGGCGCATGGCTGGTCCTGCGCCAGCAGGTGACGCCGGGCGCGATGATCGCCAGTTCCATCCTGATGGGCCGGGCGCTGGCCCCGGTCGAGCAGGTGGTGGGCGGCTGGTCGGCGGTGCAGCGTGCGATGGACGGCTGGAAACGGCTGGGCGGATTGCTGAGCCGCCGCCCGCCCATGCCGCAGCGCACGCCCCTGCCCCGCCCGGCAGCCCGGCTCGAAGTGTCCAATCTGTCGGTCGTGCCCCCCGGCCAGAACACGGCCACGCTGCGCGGAGTCAGCTTTGCCATGGCGCCCGGTCAGGCGCTGGGCGTGATCGGTCCGTCCGGGGCGGGCAAATCGACACTGGCGCGCGCGCTGATCGGCGCATGGCCGCCGGCGGCGGGAACGATCCGGCTGGATGGCGCGACGCTGGACCAGTACGACCCCGACGTGCTGGGCCGGCTGATCGGCTATCTGCCGCAGCAGGTGACGCTGTTCGACGGCACCATCGCGGAAAACATCGCGCGTCTGTCGCCCCGGCCCGACCCCGACGCCGTGGTGCGCGCGGCCACTGCAGCCGCTGCCCACCGGATGATTCTCGAACTGCCGCTGGGATATGACACGCCCGTGGCGCAGGCCGGGGCGCGGCTGTCGGGCGGTCAGATCCAGCGGATCGGGCTGGCCCGCGCGCTTTACGAAGACCCGATGCTGTTCGTCCTGGACGAGCCGAACTCGAATCTCGACAACGAGGGGTCCGAGGCGCTGAACCTGGCCATCCGCGCGATCAAGGCGCGCGGCGGCGCGATCATCATCATGGCCCACCGCCCCGCGGCGATCGCCGAATGCGACCTGCTGCTGGTGATGGAGCAGGGGATGCGCCGCGCCTTCGGCCCGCGGGACGAGGTGCTGAAATCCACGGTAAAGAATGCCGAACAGATCAGCCGCAGCCGCGGCGCGGGCGGGGGCGTGACATGACCCTGCGCCCCACCCCTGCCTCTTCCGTCAGTCCGCAGCCCGCCCCCGTGGCGCGGCTCGACAAGCTGGCCCCTGCCCCCGCAGGCGGG
>CALLYR010000562.1 GCA_937859005.1 uncultured Paracoccus sp.
GTCGTCGGTCACCCAGATCGGATTGGCGCCGTCGTAATCCATGATCCCGATGCGCTTGAGCCGCGCGTCCTTGGGGCCGGTTTCCGACACGAAGGCCACCCGGCTGTCGAAATAGGGGCTTTCGCCGGTGATCCGGGCATAGACCTGATCGGCCGCCTTGTGGGCCGCGCGCCGCCAGGCCGCCTGCGCCACGTCGAACTGCATCCCGTCGCCCAGCGGCTGGCCCGAGAAGATGTCGAACAGGCGGAACTTGACCGTGACCTTGCCGGCCCGCACCGACACCGCGCCGACGACCAGCGCCTCGGCGTTGACGGCCCGCCAGTCGGCATAGGCCACGGGTTCGTCGAAGCTTGCGGGCCGGGCCACATGGGCACTGACGGGGATTTCCCGGAACAGGTCGGTGCCGGTGAGGTCGGCGGTCATCACCTGCCGGATCTGTCCGGCCAGCCCGCCCGCGCCGCCCTCGTCAAAGAAGGGGGCGACGGCGATCGGCATCGGCTCGACCTGCCCGCCGGTGATCTCGATGCGCAGCGGGCCATGGTCCTCGGCCGGGGCCGCGTCCTGCGCCCCTGCAGCCGGGCCCAGCGCCAGCACGGCCACGGCGGCAAGCATCAGATTTCGCAGCATCGTTGGTCCCTTTCCGCAATCGTCACAGCTCTAGCCTCATCGTCTGCCGGGCGCCATGCCGGCTCAGCGCAGGCGCGGTCCGCCGGCGGGGCGGAAATCGACGATCACCTCGCGCCAGCGGTCGTATTTCCGGGGCGGCAGGCGATAGCCCTCCTGCTGCAGCGCGCAACGCCGGATTGCGCGCCGCGCGGCCTCGAACGCCTGCTGCCCGGCGGCATCGGACCCGCCCTCGTGCGACACCAGACGGATGGAATCGGGTTCCGGCATTCCGTCCGGGGTCAGTGAAAAAGCCACGCTGACTGTCGTGGCCTGCGCCTCGCGCGACAGCGCGCCGATGTTCCAGCATTCAGCGATGGCCAGCCGGAAGCTGTCCTTTTCCCCCGCCGACAGCGGCGGGCCGGACGGCGCGCGCCCGCCCCCGCCCTGCGCGCCCGCGCCTTCGGGGGGCGTCTCCATCGCCTCGGCCAGCGCCGCGGACAGGATGTCCTGATCGGCGGGCGCGGGGCGCGGGATCTCGGCCTGCTCGCGGGCCAGGGCCTCGGCCTGGGCGCGCTCGGCCTCGGCCTCGGCGCGGGCCAGGGCCTCGGCGGCGGC
>CALLYR010000563.1 GCA_937859005.1 uncultured Paracoccus sp.
ATGCAACCCGCATCCGCGATGCAGGCCTGCAGACACGCCTGCCGCGTCGTGTCGAACAGGGCGGCGCGGTCGTTTCCGGGCAGGTCGAAGCCGTCCTGCAGCACCACCCGCCGGTCGGGCAGCGCGGTTTCCGCGTGGACTGCAACTGGCCCCCCGGCCAGCCACAGCGCCGCTGCCAAAGCCCCGGCCCACAGCGCCCGCCGTCCCGCCATCGCGACCTCCTGTTTTCTGCCCGTGCCCGCAACATGACACGGCACCGGGCACAGGGGCAATCGCCCCATGGTTGGGACGGCAGTTCAGGCGCCGTAAGGTATCCAGATCGTTTTCGACTGCACTGCCGCGCCGATCAGTTCACGCAGCGCGGGGCCGGGCAGGGCGGCCCAGTCACGGCCAGCGTCGATGCGCACCGGCTTCAGGTTGCCCGCTGACGCCGCTTCAAGCCCGCCGGTCAGGTCGGGATCGCCCCCATGCCACAGCGCATCCACATCGTCATGGGCGGCCAGCACCGGGGCCAGCACGTCCGGATCGCCGGTAACCAGATTGACCACGCCGCCCGGAACATCGGAACTGTCGCACAACTGCGCGAAGTCCGCCGCCGCCAGCGCCTGCGCGGGCGCAGGAATGGCCACGACACGGTTCCCCTGCGCCACCAGTGCGCCGATCAGCGTCACCATCGAAAGCAGCGGCTGGTGATGCGGGCAGGTCAGGCCGGCGACGCCCCAGGGCTCCCGTATCTCCAGCGTCGCGTGGCGGGCGCGGGTGGATTGCACCCGCCCGTCCAGCTTGTCGGCCATGCCCGCCAGCAGGAACAGCCGGTCCAGCGTGGCGTCGATTTCCGCCTCCGGGTCGTTGCCGCCGCCTGCCCGCAGCGATTGCGCGAACTGCGCCCGGCGCTGGGCGAGGTTCTCGGCCATGAAGAACACCACCTGCGCGCGGGCGTGACCTGACAGGGCAGACCAGCCCGCGGCCTTGCCGGCGGCCTCGACCGCATTGCGGATGTCCTTGCGGTTCCCCAAAGCCGCCGCACCGATCAGGGCACCAGCGGGCGAGCGCAGCGCATAGCTGCCGCCGCCGTCGGGGCGCACCTGCCTGCCGCCGACATACAGCTTCAGCGTCCGGTCGATATTGGGGGCTGCGTTGCCCGGCGGCGCGGCGGGGGCGGGCGCCGCCGAGAAATCCACCTGCGGCGCGGGATTGTCGCAACCGGGTCCGGGATCGCGCAGCCGCAGATACGCCTGCATCCCCGTGCGCCCGCCCTCGCGGCCACAGCCGCTTTCCTTCATCCCGCCGAAGGGCGCGGCTGCGTCCAGCATGTTGGTGCCGTTGACCCAGACCACGCCCGCCCTGATCCGCGCGGCCAGATCCAGCGCGGTGTCGATGTCCTGCGACCAGACCGAAGCGGCAAGGCCATAGGCGGTGTTGTTGGCCATCTCCACCGCCTCGGCGGGCGTGCGGAAGGTCATCATCGCTGCGATGGGGCCGAAGATTTCCACCTGCGCCACGGTCGAGGCGGGGGACGCATCGGTGAAGATGCCGGGCGCGCAGAAATGGCCCGTATCGGGGCAGGGGCCGCCGGTCAGCAGGGTCGCGCCCTCGGCCCGGCCCGTCTCGACCAGCGCGCGGATGCGGGCAAGCTGTTCCGCCGAGACGATGGCGCCGATGTCGGTCGATTTGTCCAGCGGGTCGCCCACGCGCAGGCCCTGCATCCGCGCGGCCAGCCGTTCGAGGAAACGCGGCGCGATCCTTTCCTGCACCAGCAGGCGCGAGCCCGCGCAGCAGACCTGTCCCTGGTTCAGCCAGATGCCGTCCACCATGCCTTCGACCGCGGCTTCCAGATCGGCGTCAGCCATGACGACGAAGGGCGACTTGCCGCCCAGTTCCAGCGTCAGCCGCTTGCCCTGACCCGCCGTCGCGCGGCGGATGGCGCGGCCAACCTCGGTCGAGCCGGTGAAGGCCACCTTGTCCACGCCCGGATGCGCCACCAGCGCCGCGCCCGTATCCCCGTCGCCCTGGACGATGTTCACCACCCCCGGCGGCAACCCGATTTCCATGCAGATTTCAGCGAAGGCCACGGCCGACAGCGGCGTCTGCTCGGCCGGTTTCAGAACAACCGTGTTCCCGGCAGCAAGCGCGGGCGCGACCTTCCACGCCAGCATCAGCAGCGGAAAGTTCCACGGGATCACCTGCGCGCAGACGCCCAACGGCTCGCGGTCGGGAAACTCGACAGGCAGGGCGGCGGCCCAACCCGCGTGGTGATAGAAATGCCGCGCGGCCAGAGGCACGTCGAT
>CALLYR010000564.1 GCA_937859005.1 uncultured Paracoccus sp.
AGCCTGGACCGGCAGGGGCGAAGCCCCGACCCCCAGGCTGTCGCTGACCAGCAGGGCGCTTGCCGTGATCGACCAGCCCACCAGCAGCGCCGTGCCCCCTGCAACGAACATTCGCCCCGGCCCGCGCCGTGGGATCGTCGCGTTCGGATTCAGCCCCTGTTCAGGCGGCGCAGGGTCCAGGCGAAGATTCAGGCGATTTGCAAGACGCGGCACTGATCCGATCCATTTCGATGTAAGGGACGGTGGCTTGCGGCTCGTCGGCCTTGGCCAAATCTGGGAGGTCGTTAGAAAAAGCGTGGCATGGATGCAACGGTAGTTGGAAAATTGCCGCCGTGGTCGGCGGAACCCCGCCACCGGATCGCCGCCTTATCGGCGGATTTCCGGAACCTGGGCACTTCGGCACTCCGGCAAGCTGGCATGCGGCGCGTCCCTTTCATCCGATGGCATAGGGCAGGGGACCCGAGCGGTCATCGGGGATGAGGATGTCACGGTCGATCGGCGGGACCGAGCGCTGGTGACAGTCAGGACGGGGGCAGATCCGGCACGAGACGCCGATCTGGTCATACGAGGCGGCATTGGCCAGATCCAGGCCATCGGCATAGACCATGCCGCGGGCATGTCCGACCTCGCAGCCCAGACAGATCGCGAAGCGGCGCACCGGCGCGCGATAGGCCCCGCCGGGTTTGGAAATCTCGCGCGAGAGACATAAATACCGCATCCCGTCCGGCGTCTGCGCCAGTTGCCGCAGGAAACGGCCGGGCGTTTCAAAGGCGCGGTGGACGTTCCACAGCGGGCAGGCGCCGCCGAAACGCGCGAATTGCAGCCGGGTCGCGGAATGGCGCTTGGTGATGGTGCCGGCCTGGTCCACGCGGACAAAGAAGAACGGCACCCCCTTTTCGCCGGGGCGCTGCATCGTCGACAGGCGGTGGACCACCTGTTCCAGCGATGCGCCGAACAGATAGGCCAGCCGTTCCAGATCGTGCCGTTCCGCCCGCGCCGCCGCCAGAAAGGCGCGATAGGGCAGAAGCGCCGCGCCCGCGAAGTAATTGGCCAGCCCAAGCCGGGCGATGTCGCGCGCCGCCGGGCTGCGGAAACGGGCCAGATCCAGCGTCGCATCCAGCAGATCCCCCCGCGTCTCGCGCGCGACAATATGGAGCAACTGGAATGCCTGCGTCGCCGGTTCGGCCGAGGCGTTCATCGTGATGCGAGCACCCTCGCGCCGAAACACCGCGCCCGAAGGCAGTTCGCCCCGTTCGACCGTGATGCCACGATCAGCCAGCGCCGCCAGGGCCCGCGCCATCGGGCGGGCGCGGCGGCCTTCGGGACAGGCAAAGCGTTCCGCCGCCCGGTCCACCGCGTCGATATAGTTGTCGCAGTAATGGAAGAAGTCGCGTACCTCCTCCCACGGCGAGGTCACGGCGTTCTGGCCGGTGGCGCCCAATGCCTCGTCGAGTGCTGCCAGACGGTCCTGCCCCTCGCGGTGGGCGCGGTAAAGGTCCAGGAAGGCGCGCGCCAGCCCCGGCGCATTCGCCGCCGCCAGCCGCAGATCGGCCAGCGGGGGGGCTGCGTCGAACAGGGGGTCGGCCAGGGCCTCGGCCATGTCGATGACCATGCGTTCGGCGTCGCCCGAGGCCATCGCCCCCACATCGACCGCGAATTCCGACGCCAGCCGCAGCAGCACCCCCGCCGATACCGGGCGGTGGTTGTTTTCCATCTGGCTGAGATAGGGCAGCGACACCCCCAGGCGTTCGGCAAAGACCCGCTGGGTCAGGCCATGGCGCATCCTCGTTTCGCGCAGGGATGCGCCCGCATAGATCTTGTGGCTGGCCATGCTTTCCCCCACGTGTTGCAAAGCCGGGAATAGCCTTTGCAAAACGGCCGGCGCAAGCGCGCAGGTCGTATTCGGCTGGGTCGGGGCGAATCGGTCGCACATGCCCCCAGCCTGAAGCCGAAGGCTGAAGATTCCGTCAACGCTTCCGCATTATCGGGGCGAGGGCAGCCAGCGATCCCAGTCCCGACAGCAGCATGATGACCAGCAGCGGCGTGGCCCCGGCGCCGGGCACCAGAAACCACCCGGCCAGCGTCGCCAGCGCCGCTCCGCCCGCGACCGCCATGGCGCCGCCCAGGCCGCTGGCGGTGCCGGCGAGTTCGGGTCGCACGCTCATCATTCCGGCATTCGCATTGGGCAGGACCATGCCGTTGCCCAGCCCCATGACCGCGACCGAACCGAAAAAGACCAGCGGGTGATGCAGCCCGGCCAGATCGGCGGCCAGCGAGACCGCCAGCGCAACGGCTGTCACGACCGCGCCCCACAGGATCATCCGGTCCATGCCGACAAGGATCGACCAGCGCCCCGTGGCGAAATTGCCCAGCAGATACCCGATCGATGGCGCGGCGAACCAGTATCCGACCTCGGCCGGGCTCAGCTGGAATACCGTCTCGCCCACGAAGGGCGCGCCGCCCAGATAGGCGAAGAACGCCCCGGAGGCGAATGTGGCCGCCAGCGCATAGCCCCAGAACAGGCCCGACCGCGCCAGCGCCGGATAGCCCTGCATCTGCGCGCGCAGCGGCAGTCCGCCACCACGGGCGGTTTCACCCATGTCGGCCCAGGCCAGCGCCAGCACCGCCGTCCCCAGCACCAGCATCAGAACGAAGCTGGCCCGCCAGCCCCAGAACTCGTCCATGACCCCGCCCAGCACCGGGGCCAGCATGGGGATGATCGACATCCCCATGGTGACATAGCCGATCCGGCTGGCCGCCGCGTCGCCCGCCACCAGGTCGCGCACCACCGCACGCGACAGCACCATGCCGGCCGCGGCGACTGCCTGCACCATCCGCATCGCCAGGAACCAGCCCGCATCCGGCGCCAGCAGCGTTCCCGCCGTTGCCGCCAGAAAGACCAGCAGCGCCCCCAGCATCACCGGCCTGCGCCCCCAGATGTCGCTGATCGGGCCGGCCAGCAGCTGCACGATGGCGGACCCGGCCAGATAGCCTGTCACCGCCAGTTGCATCCGCCCGTATTCGACACCGAAATCGCGCGCCATGCCGGGCAGCGAGGGCAGGAAGACGTTCGTCGCCAGCGCGCCGATGCCCGCCAGCACGATCAGCGTGAACATGCGGGGCGGGGTTCTAGCGCCAGTCGTGAAAGACAAACCATGCCCCCGCGCAGATCAGGGCAAAGCCCACGCCGTGCTGCCAGCCCAGCCGCTCGCCCAGATAAAGCCAGGAAAACCCGGCAAAGACGGTCAGGCTGATGACCTCCTGAATCGTCTTGAGCTGCGCGGCCGTGAAATACCCGTGGCCGATGCGGTTCGCGGGCACCTGCAGGACATATTCGAACAGCGCGATGCCCCAGCTGACCAGAATCACCAAGGCCAGAGGTGCCGCCTTGAACTTCAGATGCCCGTACCATGCGACGGTCATGAACAGGTTGGACGCGATCAGCAGGCCGACGGTCGTGACGGGGACCAGCAGGCTCAACCCCATTGCTGAACCCGGTGCTTCTCCAGGTTGCCGAAGCGGGTGAAGCGGCCCTCGAAGCTCAACTCGACCGTGCCGATGGGGCCGTGGCGCTGCTTGCCGATGATGACCTCGGCCTTGCCGTGGACATGTTCCATGGTCTGCTGCCAGGTCGCCATCTTGTCGAGTTCGTGGTCGGCGGGCTTTTCGCGTTCCTTGTAGTATTCCTCGCGGAAGACGAACATCACGATGTCGGCGTCCTGTTCGATACTGCCGGATTCGCGCAGGTCCGACAGTTGCGGGCGCTTGTCCTCGCGGTTCTCGACCTGACGCGACAACTGCGACAGGGCGATGACGGGAATGTTCAGTTCCTTGGCAACGGCCTTCAGCCCCTGGGTGATTTCCGACACCTCATTGACGCGGCTGTCCTTGGCGGATGCGGCGCGCAGCAGTTGCAGGTAATCCACGATCAGCACATCCAGCCCCATCGTCCGCTTCAGCTTGCGGGCGCGGGCGGCCAGCTGGTTGATCGGCAGGGCCGGGGTGTCGTCGATATAGAGCGGGCAGTTCTGCAGGTCGTTCGCGGCCTCGACGAAGCGGCGGAATTCCTCCTCGCTCATGTCGCCGCGGCGGATCAGCTCGCTGGGCACCTCGGAGGCCTCCGACAGGATGCGGGCGGCCAACTGCTCGGCCGACATCTCCAGCGAGAAGAAGCCCACGACGCCGCCATCGACCGTGCCGCGCGTGCCGTCGGGCAGGTCGCCCATCCGGTGCGCCTTGGCGACGTTGAAGGCGATGTTGGTGGCAAGCGACGTTTTCCCCATCGACGGACGCCCGGCCAGGATAATGAGGTCGGACTTGTTCAGGCCCCCCATCTTGGCATCCAGGTCGATCAGCCCGGTCGAGATCCCCGAGAGGCCCCCGGCCCGGCCGTAAGCCGCGTTGGCGGCCGTGACCGCCCCCGACACCGCCTGCAGGAACGACTGGAAGCCGCGTTCCGCAACCCCCTGCTCGCCCAGCTTGTAGAGCGTCTGTTCGGCGATCTTGATCTGTTCCTCGGCATCCTCGGACACGGTCACGGTCGCGGCGCGGGCGGATATGTCGTGGCCCAGGCCGATCAGCTCGCGCCGCAGGGCGAATTCGCGGATCATCCGGGCATAGTCGCGCGCGGCATAGGACGACACCGCCGCCCCCGCCAGCCGCGCCAGATAGGCGGGGCCGCCCAGTTCGCGCAGCCCCGCGTCATGTTCCATGAACGCCTTGATCGTGACCGGGCTTGCCAGCGCGTTCTTGCTGATTCGTTCAGAGCACAGGTCGAAGATGCGGCGATGCACCGGGTCATAGAAATGTTCGCCCCGCAGGATGCGGGTGACCGAATCGAACACGTCGTTGTTGGTCAGCAGCGCGCCCAGAAGCTGCTGTTCCGCCTCGACCGAAAACGGAACCGAAGGCAAATCGGGGTCGCCAGCCGGCGCCATTTGGCGCGGCTCGAGAGCGCGAAGCTCGGTCATGCCACTGTCCTCGAATCCTTGTTCCGGTGTTATCTCACGTCGCGGCCCACCGGTCCACCGGCGGGGCGCGGAACGTCACGGATGTGCTGCCTGCCAGCCACGCGGATCGGTCAGGAACGTCTCGACCTCGGCCAGCGTGCCTTGGTCGAATGCGCCCGATTCGCGCGCCTCGGCCAGCACGTCCCACCAGGTGCACAGGTGATGCAGGCTGACGCCGTGATCAGACAACCGCCCGATCGTGTCAGGGAAAATGCCATAGTAGAAGACCACCGCCGTATGGCCGCAGGCAGCCCCCGTCTCGCGGATCGCATCGACGAAGGACAGCTTGGACCCGCCGTCGGTGGTCAGATCCTCGACCAGCAGGACGCGCTGGCCCTCGCGCATCTCGCCCTCGATGCGGGCGTTGCGGCCGTAACCCTTGGGTTTTTTCCGCACATAGGTCATCGGCAGGCCCAGCCGTTCCGCCATCATCGCGGCAAAGGGGATGCCTGCGGTTTCCCCGCCCGCCACGTTGTCGAAGGCCTCGAAGCCCGCGTTGCGCATGACCGTCGCCGCCAGGAAATCCATCAGCGTGCCGCGGATGCGGGGATATGAGATCAGCTTGCGGCAGTCGATATAGGTCGGTCCCTTCAGCCCCGAGGCATAGGTATAGGGCTCGGACGCGTTGAAATGGACGGCGCGGATTTCCAGCAGCATCCGCGCGGTCAGGCGGGCGATCTCCTCGGGCGGCGGAAAGGGCAGGGTCATGCGGCGTCCTCGACATGCCAGAACAGGGGGAAACCGGGGTCGAACACCGTCACCGTCTCGTCCCCCGCGGTGATGCGGCCGGGCAGCGTGATGGGCGTGTCGTGGCGGGCCAGGCGGATGCGGTCCTCGTTCGGGGCCATGCGATAGAAGGCGGGTCCGTTCAGCGACACGAAGCTTTCCAGCCAGTCCAGCGCGCCCTGGTCCTGGAACACCTGGGCCACGATGGGCAACCAGTTCGGCGCCGTGAAGCAGCCCGCGCAGCCGCAGGCCGATTCCTTGGCGCGGTCGGGATGGGGGGCGCTGTCGGTGCCGCTGAAGAACCGCTGGTCGCCGCCGGTCGCGGCCGCCACCAGCGCCTGCCGGTGGCTTTCGCGCTTGGCGATGGGCAGACAGTAATAATGCGGCCGAATGCCGCCCGCGAACAGGTGGTTGCGGTTGATGACCAGATGATGCGCGGTGATCGTGGCGCCGATGTCGTCGTTCGAGCGGACGTAATCGACGCCGTCGGCGGTCGTCACATGCTCCATCACCACGCGCAGGCCCGGCGTCGCGCGGCGGATCGGGTCCAGCACGCGGTCGATGAAGGCGGCCTCGCGGTCGAAGATGTCCACCGCGGGGTCGGTCACCTCGCCATGGACGCACAGCGGCACGCCCGCCTCGGCCATCGCTTCGAACACGGGGCGCACCCTGTCGAAATCGCGCACGCCGCTGGCCGAATTGGTGGTGGCGCCCGCCGGATACAGCTTGACTGCCGCGATGATGCCGTCCCGGTGCGCCGCGACCACATCGGCAGGATCGGTCGATTCGGTCAGATACAGCGTCATCAGCGGCGTCAGCGTCGCTCCATCCGGCAAAGCGACCTTGATGCGGGCGCGATAGGCGTCGGCCTGCGCCCCCGTCACCACCGGCGGCACCAGATTCGGCATGATGATGGCGCGGCCCAGCCGGGCCGAATGCGGGGCCACGGCCGCCAGCATCGCGCCGTCGCGCAGATGCAGGTGCCAGTCGTCGGGGCGGCGGAGCGTCAGGAATCTGGTCATGGTTTGCGTCTATATCAGCCCGGCCGGCGTTATCCAGCCATCGGCAGACCTGCCGCGAAATTTCAACTGGAACTTATGCTGCAGGTGCAGCATACATATTGCTGCAACGCAGCATATTTGCGGGAAAGACATGAACATGATGAAGGCCTATGACCCTGCCAGCGCGTTCCGCCTGTGGTTCGACATGGTACGGATGGGATGCGAAGCGCAGTTCATCATCGGCATGCGTCTGGCCGGGATGATGGGCTTTCTGCCCCATGCGTCCGATGAAAACTTCCGCATGGTTTCGGAAAAAGGCGATGCGGCGCGCGAAGCGATCACCCTGGCGCTGCGTGCAGCCGCACGCGGCAGGCGGGCGGACCAGGTGCTGTCCGCTGCGCTGAAGCCCTATAGCAAGCGCACCCGGGCCAACGCCGGCCGGTTGAGCCGCTTCGGCTGACGGCTTACGGCGGACAGTGAAAGGAAAGGCCCGGCACATGGCCGGGCCTTTCGTCATGGCCGTGGGGCGCCGGTCAGATCAGCTTGCCCATCGCGACGGCGGTGTCCGACATGCGGTTGGAAAAGCCCCATTCGTTGTCATACCAGCTCAGGATGCGGACCAGCGTGCCGTCCATGACCTTGGTCTGGTCCATGTGGAACACGGACGAATGCGGGTCGTGGTTGAAGTCTATCGACACCAGCTTTTCGTCGGTGAAGCCCAGGATGCCGCGCAGCTTCCCCTGCGCCGCACCGCGGATCGCCTCGTTGATTTCCTCGACCGAGGTTTCGCGCTTGGCGACGAACTTGAAGTCCACGACCGAGACGTTCGGCGTCGGCACCCGGATCGCCACCCCGTCGAGCTTGCCGTTCAGTTCCGGCAGCACCTTGCCCACGGCCTTGGCAGCACCCGTCGAGGTCGGGATCATCGACAGCGCCGCGGCGCGGGCGCGATAGAGATCCTTGTGCATCGTATCCAGCGTCGGCTGGTCGCCCGTGTAGCTGTGGATCGTGGTCATGAAGCCGCGCTCGATGCCCACCGCCTTGTCAAGGACATGGACCACCGGCGCCAGGCAGTTGGTCGTGCACGAGGCGTTGGACACCACATGGTCGCCCGATTCCAGCGTGTCGTCATTGACGCCGAAGACGATGGTCTTCATCGCGCGGTCGGTCGCCCATTCCCCCGATACCGGCGCCGAGACCAGCACCCGCTTGGACCCGTTCTGCAGATGCAGCGCCGCCTTGGCCGCGTCGGTGAAGATGCCGGTGCATTCCATGGCGACATCCACGTCGCCCCAGGGCAGCTTGGCCGGGTCGCGCTCGGCGGTGACGCGGATCGGGCCGCGGCCCACGTCGATGCTGTCCGCGGTCGTCGTCACCTCGGCCGGAAAGCGACCGTGAACGGAATCATAGCGCAGCAGATGCGCGTTGGTTTCCACCGGGCCCAGATCGTTGATCGCCACGACCTCGATGTCGGTGCGGCCCGATTCGATGATCGCCCGCAGCACGTTGCGCCCGATCCGGCCAAACCCGTTGATCGCTACCTTGACAGCCATGAAACCCTCCAGCCGCTGAATCCTTCGCGCCCGCCATGCCGAAATCGGGCGCGGAATGCAATGCCGCCCCGGCCGGCAGCCGGCAGTGCGCGACCTGAAGGCGACGGCTGCCGGCCGCGGGTGCAAACCCGTGGGTCAGCGCCAGAAGCTGAGCCATTCGACCATCTGCGTCACCAGGCGCCCGATCCGGACGGGAAGGCCGCCGTCCAGCACCGCGGCGTCAAAGGCGAACAGCCCCAGCAGGATCAGCGCAAGCGCCAGGGCGATGCTGTTGGTCATGCGCGCCTCGTGTATCATCCGGTCCATGCCGGCGGCCCGCTGCTTAGGCGCAGGCGGGGCAGGGGGCAAGCAGGCCCGCAAGCGCTGGAAGGTCCCGGCCCCCCGCGCCTTTCGGCCGGCGCGCAGGGGCGGGCGGCCGCATTCGCCCAACCCGTCTTCACGCGCATCAGCAAGGCGGCGCTTCTGGCAAGGGTCCGGGGCGCATGGCCGAAGCCGGAACAGCGGCGGCACGGACGCATGACCTCACGCCGCCCGCCTGCCGAACCGCCGCCATCCTGCGGGACGCGCGGGCCGGGGCATTCGGCGCATTCAAATCCGCAGGATCAGCAGTCGCGTGACGAAATACGGCGTCACATTCCCGCATCCGTCAAGATTTCCGGCGGCCTCGGGAGCCGTAGGACAGGATATCGGTCTCGATGACCATGCGCTGATCCTTGCGGCGGACGGTGCAGGGTCATGATGGAGAGTGTCCGTTCTTCTGTGTATCGGTGATCCGGTCCATGCTTCCTGAGAGGAGCAAGGACGATGGCGATTTCCAACGGACTGCGGGACGAGTTGCTGAATGGCTGCAAGCGGCCCGAGGATCTGCCTGGCGATGCCGGGCTGATGAAGGAGCTGAAGGTTCCGCTGATGGAGCGGATGCTCGGGGCCGAACTGACCGCGCATCCGGGCCATGAGGCCGGGACGGAGCCGCCGCCCGGACAGGCCAACCGCCGCAATCGCACCGCGGCGAAGCGGGTGAAGGGCTCGGACGGCGAGGCGCCGCTGGCGGTGCCGCGCGACCGGGACAGCAGCTTCGCGCCCGAGCGGGTCCGGAAGGGCCAGACCCGGATCGACGGGGTGGAGTGAGGAGGATCAGAAAACAGTCCAGTGGACTGTTTTCCCGACGAACAGGATCATCGGCCTTTACGCCGCCGGGCTGTCGGTGCGCGACATCCCGACCCATCTCGGGGATCTCTCGCCATCTCTCTCGGACCGGTGGCGTTTGATGGCTCATTCCAGGACATCCTGATTGCCGTCGTGGACGGACTGAAGGGCTTCCCCGAGGCGATCACCGCCGCCTTTCCGGAAACCACGGTCCAGACCAGTATCTGATCCGCCGTTCGATGAACTCGGACAGCTGGAAGGACCGCAAAGGCGGTGCGCCGGCCTGCGCCCGAGCCGACGCAGGCCCCGAGCGCCGGGGAGGCCGCCCGCCGGCTTAATGACTTCGAGGAAAAGTGGGCCGGGAAATACCCGTCCATTGCCCCCGCCTGGCGCCGGGCATGGGCCGAGGTTACCCCGTTCTATGCCTTCAGCGCCGCGATCCGGAAGATCATCTATACCACGAATGCCGTGGAAAGCCTGAACCGGGTGCTGCGAAAGACACTGAAGACGAAAGGCTCGTTCCCGACCGAAGAGGCAGCGACCAAGCTGATCTTCCTGGCCATCCGCAACTTCGAGAGGGGCGGACGCGCTGTCCGGGAGTGGGTTGCCGTCCGCAACCAGCTGGCCACAATGCTCGCCGGGCGCCTTGACGCCTGACCGTATCTGAAAACCGCATGGGCCAGGTCAGATACACAGAGTTTCAGACACTCCCTCATGATGCAGGCTCCTCCTCCTGATCCCGAGGGATCAGGAGCAGATCTCCCGCAGTCTCCATCCGGCGGATCACGGCCATGATGGTGTTCATCGCCGCCTCGGCGTCTTTCGTGCCGACCTTCCCGGCGGCCTCGATATCCTCGCGCAGGGTGTCGGCCAGGCGCGAGGATATCGCGCCCAGCAGGAAGCCGACGGTCGCCGCGTCATCGCCCTGCGCGCCGGCCATGGCGCGAGTCAGGGTGGGCGGGTCGATCTCGCGCAGGATGCGGGGCACGTCGCGCGGGTCGATGCGCGCGGGGATATGGGCCCAGGTAAAGATCGTCCGCCGCACCTTGCCCGCGAAACCCGCATCCTCCCGGTCCAGCCCGGCCAGCACTGTGTCGCGCATGGCCGAGGGCGCCAGATTCAGCAGCGCCCCCAGTTTCTCGACGGGCGGCGCCT
>CALLYR010000565.1 GCA_937859005.1 uncultured Paracoccus sp.
CAGATAGCCGTCGGGCGTCTCGACCAGCGGCCCTTCCAGCGCCCGGCTTTCGGCCTGGGTGCGGACGCGGACATTGGTGCCCAGGGGCGTCTCGTCATACAGGTCCATGATGTCCTGGTTGAACAGGCGGATGCAGCCGGCCGAGGTCGCCTTGCCGACTGACGACGGGTCCATGGTGCCGTGGATGCGATACATCGTGTCGCGCCCCCCGCGATAAAGATACAGCGCGCGCGACCCCAGCGGGTTGCCGATGCCGCCCGGCAGGCCGTTGCGGACGGGGCCGTAAAGTTCCGGCTCGCGGCGGACCATGTTCGCGGTGGGCGTCCAGGACGGCCAGTGATGCTTGCGCTGGATGCTGCCGGTCCCGGCAAAGCCCGTGCCCGCCTTGCCGACCGCGATGCCGAAACGCATCGCCTCGCCATCGGGCAGGACGTGATACAGCACGCGCGCATAGGGATCGACGACGATGCTGCCCGGCGCCTCGGACCCGTTATAGGCGACGCGCTGGCGGATGTTGCGTTCGGTCAGATAGGCAGGCTTGACCGCCGGGATCTCGATCGTCTCGCCCTTGGGGCCGGTATCGACGCGGGCCTGATAAACGGCGGGGATGCTGCCGGACTGGGCGGGGGACTGGGATGTGGTCGGCGCGCAGGCGGCAAGGCCCAGCGCGAGCGCCAGCATCAGGGGGGCGATACGCATCGCGGTCTTCCTTCGAATGGGCAGGCGCCGCACACGGCGGGGCGCGCGGGCCAAGGGCAGCTTCTTGACATCGGAAACCGGCGACGGGGCAGACCGCACGCCGATTCGCATGGCCCCATAACGCCGGCGCATGGTCCCGAAGGTCAAGCAGCCGCCCCGGCCCCTGCCGCAGGCGTGACAAAAATGCTGCGCAAAAGGATCTCCGCAGCGATCACAAGTGGCCGAATTGCCGCCTGACCCCGTTCCGGCGCCAAAAGCCCTCCGGCGGCGGAACTGCCCTTCCCCGGCGGTGTTGTGTCCGCAACGGGCCGCCCTCCGCGGCGCCGATACGCAGGTTACAAGAGGTTCTTGGCATGGGTCTGATCGTCTCGCTTATCATCGGGGCCATTGCCGGCTGGCTTGCAGGCCAGATCGTCAAGGGGCACGGCCAGGGCGTCGTGATGAACATTGTTGTCGGCATCATCGGTGCGCTGCTGGCCTCGTGGCTGTTTCCGGCACTGGGCTGGCGCATGGGGTCGGCGGCCGAAGGAGGCGCATCCGTGCTGGGGTCGATCGTGTTCTCGACCATCGGCGCGGTGATCCTGCTTCTGATCGTGCGGCTGTTCACCCGCCGCTGAGCGCCACGTCCGTTTTCAGGTAACAAGTGACGCCCCCGCCTGTCCGGCGGGGGCTTTCCCATGGTTCAGCCGACCACGTTGAAATCGGGGCCATAAGGGTATTTCGTGATGTCCTCGGCCCCGTCCTCGCCGATCACCAGGATGTCGTGTTCGCGGTATCCTCCGGCGCCAGGCTGGCCCTGCGGGATGGTCAGCATCGGCTCCATGCTGATGACCATGCCGGGTTCCAGCACGGTGTCGATGTCCTCGCGCAGTTCCAGCCCCGCCTCGCGGCCATAGTAATGTGACAGGATCCCGAAACTGTGGCCATAGCCGAAGGTGCGGTATTGCAGCAGGTCGCGTTCGGCGAAAAAGTCGCTGATCCTGTGCGTGACCTCGGCGCAGGTGACGCCGGGCCTCAAGAGGCTCATCCCGTATTCATGGGCGCCGATGTTGGCCTCCCAGATCTTCAGGGATGCCTCGTCCACCTCGGCCGCGAACATGGTGCGTTCCAGCGCGGTGTAATAGCCGGAAGTCATGGGGAAGGTGTTCAGCGACAGGATGTCGCCGCGTTCGATCACGCGGCCCGTCACCGGGTTGTGGGCGCCGTCGGTGTTCAGGCCGGACTGGAACCAGACCCAGGTGTCGCGGTATTCGGCGTCCGGAAAGCGGCGGGCGATTTCCAGTTCCATCGCGTCGCGCCCGGCGATGGCCACGTCGATTTCCCGCAGGCCCACCCGGATCGCATCGCGGATGGTGTAACCGCCCACATCGGCGACAGCCGCGCCGTGGCGGATCAGCTCGGTCTCGGCGGGCGATTTCTTCATCCGCTGGCGCATGGTGTCGGCGGCGATGTCGATCGTTTCGCGGGGGGACAGCGCCTCGTCCAGACGTACCTTCTGCTGAAGGGTCAGGTGGTCGCCTTCATATCCGATCACCCGGCCCTTGCCGGCGATCCCGGCGACGGTCGTCCAGAAATTCGTGCGCGCCCAGTCGGTATAGGTGATGTTGTCGCCATGCCCGCGCCGCCATGGCTGGCCCGCGTCGATTCCCGCGCTGACCGTCACGCTGTCGCGCGCCGTCACCACCAGCGCATAGGGCCGTCCGAAGGAACAATACAGAAAGCCCGAATAATAGGCGATGTTGTGCATCGAGGTCAGCACGACGGCATCGACGCCGCGCCCGTCCATGATCGCGCGCAGGCCCATCAGGCGGGCGTCGTATTCCTCGGGGGCAAAGGGCAGGGCTGCCTTGGCGCCGTTGTGAAAGCGATAGTTTTCGGGTCTGTCCATCATGGTCCCCATTGACCGGGGCCATGCAGAAAGCCCCGAAAGACCTCCCGGCGTGCAGGACGGTCCGGCCACGAATGCGGCGACGCCATCGCCGCAGCCTTGAGGCGCAGAATGCCCCGGCCGCGGCGCCGGTCAAGAGGAAAGCTGCGCCGCGGCGGTGCCGGGCAGGATTGCCCCCGCCGCGCCCGGCGCTAGTGTCAAGGCATGCCGCGCCCCTCGCCGCTTGCCCCGTTCCGACATGCCGCCTTCCGCAACCTGTGGGCGGCGACGCTTGCGTCGAATTTCGGCGGTCTG
>CALLYR010000566.1 GCA_937859005.1 uncultured Paracoccus sp.
TCAGCTGCAGCTGGCGGCGGGGAGGACCTCCGCCTGTCGGAGACGCCGACAGCTCACTTGAGCCAACGTGCGGGCACGGACTGCCGAAAAGGTGCGCTCCCGCCTCGCATCGCGTCTGCAGGACTCGGCCGACGCCTGCGGCTGCTGAGCCGATCCGATCGACCCGGGCAATCCTCTCAAGAGCAATCCTCATGCACCCGACCCAGCACGAGCAGTTCGCTGCGCCCATCCAGAAGTGGCCAAGGTCTCTCACCGATGGCACTGGCGGCGTCGGGTCGCTTGGCGGACGGGGTCTCTGCTGCCACGCGGCCACCGAGAGAGCCGCCGCCTTAGAAGGGTTGGCCAGGCTGGGATCCGGCGGCACGCGACCAGCACCTCCCGGCTCATCGATCCGACCTGCCCCGGCAGCAGGTCTGCGCCGCGCTCACCTGCACGCCTGTCCGGAACAACGGGGGGAGAGACGGGCGTGCCGCGTCTTGTCCGGGCGACTATGGACAGGTGCTGGCAATCCAGACGGCACGAAAAAGCGATGCCGGAGACCTCGCCTTGGTCTATGCGGTCGGCGGCCACTCGCCTTGCCTGGGCGTGACCCGACGGCAGTGCAGTATCGCGGACATGGTGTTCCGCAAGGTGAACCCCTCCTTGTTCCCGCACATCGGGACCACCGGCGTGATCCGCCGCACAGTTCGCGATCTTCTGCGCAACCTCGAGATCTCTCGGCGGGGCCTGCCCGCGAGTTGCCCGCACCATCGAGCGCCAGCGGGTCGAGAACCACGTTCAGGACGGGGGCCACGAGTTCGATGTCGCTTCTCGCCCGTGGGCGTCCGGATGGTTGATGAGCTTCTGCTCTGGCTGATCGACCCCGGAGAGCCCTTGACTCAGCACATCAATGGCGGCCCGGTGGTCCATGCCGCCATTACGCCGGCCCGCGCCTTATGGATGTCACAAGGTCGCCCGAACCGAGCCTGGCATGAGAGACACGACCGCCGCGCCGGTTTCCCTCGGCGAAACCTTGCCCTGGTGCTCAGCCGGAGCCTGCACCCTTCCCCGCGCTACTGACGGGTCCCAGGAGGTTGCGACGGGCCGCCCTGTTCCATTCCAGGCTGTCCGGGCGTCCACTGATCAGGTTGTGCCGACTATCCAGGTCTTCCTAAAAGCCGAGCAGATGCTATGATCATGCGGCGGCGCATCGTCGTCACGCCTGCCGGCCGGATGCTACCCTGTCGGCAGAGAACCGATGATAAACCAACAAACACCGGGACTTGGGAAAAGCTTATGGCGGAGACGAAGTCCGCCGCATCCTTGTCCGGCAAAGTCCATTTCCGTCCGTCATCTACTTGCTCAACAAGTATTTTTTTGCCTTCCATTGTCCCGTGCCGTCCCGCATATTCCGGGGTGTTCCCCCATTCGACGGGGGGACGATTGGGGGAACTGAATGCAGGAAACCACAACCCGCCAGACGACAAAGAAGCTGACCGCCGCGCAGGTGCGCAGCCCGCTTGAACCTGGCAAGTATCACGATGGCAGCGGCACCGGCCTGTTCCTTCTGGTGAAGCCCAACGGTTCCCGCTTCTGGGTCCAGCGCATCACCATTCGCGGCAAGCGTAGCGAACTGGGCTTGGGCAGCCCGCCCCTGGTGTCGTTGGCACTGGCCCGTGAACAGGCGACAGAGAACAAGCGCACGGCCCGCGCTGGAGGCGACCCGCTGCGGGACAAGCGCGAGGCACAGGCCGTCCTGACCTTCGCAGAAGCGGCCCGCAAGGTGCATGAGCTGCACAGGCCGACATGGCGCAACCCAAAGCACGCGGCGCAATTCATCAGCACCCTGGAAACCTATGCCTTCCCTCGCATGGGCAACATGAAGGTGGGTGAGGTGACGGCAGCGGACGTGCTGGCCGTGCTGTCCCCCATCTGGAACGTGAAGCGCGAAACCGCCCGTCGCGTGAAGCAGCGCATCGGCACGGTGCTGGAATGGGCCGTGGCGCAGGGCTGGCGGCAGGACAACCCGGCGGACGCAATTGCGCAGGCGCTGCCCAAGGATCGGCAGGCAAAAGACCATCGCAAGGCCCTGCCCTCTGCCAAGGTGGCCGAGTGTCTGGCCGCCGTGAAGGCGAGCGGCGCGGGACTGTCCACAAAGCTGGCGTTCGAGTTGCTGGTGCTGACCGCCAGCCGTTCGGGCGAAGTGCGGCTGGCCCGCTGGGGACAGATTAACTGGACAGCCGAGGGCGGCCCCGTCTGGCATCGCCCGGCCAGCATGATGAAGGCCAAGGTGCCCCATAGCGTTCCGCTGTCAAAGCAAGCCGTGGCGGTGCTGAAAGCGGCGCAGGCGCTGGGCAACCCCGAGGATGCCGAGGCGCTGATTTTCCCCGGCACGGTGAAGGGCAAGCCACTGTCTGATGCCACATTGCTCAAGCTGGTGCGGGAACAGGGCTATGACATCGACATCCACGGCTTCCGCACCTCCTTCCGCACCTGGACGCAGGAGCGGACGAACTTCCCCCGCGAAGTGGCCGAGGCGGCGCTGGCCCATACCGTCCAGAACAAGGCCGAGGCCGCCTATGCCCGTTCGGACCTGATAGAAAAGCGTCGGGCGCTGGGCGAGGCATGGGTTGGGTATCTGATGCAAGAAGGCGGCAAAGTGGTGAGGATTGGCTGATGTTCATCAGGAAAGGCTTTGTATCGCCTTTCAGCGCATGGGACTTGTTTCGACGCCATGAGCGCGGTCGCGATGAAACTTTGTCGCAACGTGACCTTGACCGAAAGGCCGACTTGGCTTTTGTGACTTTCCTTCGACGGGTGCCCGATGCCACAATCCTGCTTCGTGACGGCAAGACAGTCCACGTAGACTATGGCTTTCTAGGCAGAATCTTTTCCACAAGCCCCTTTTCTCATCGGTATTTCGACCTGCAAACAGGCCAATTGCGCCCAGCCTTGTTCAGGCATGCCTTAGCTCTTCTGTATTCCGCTATCTCTGGCCGCACGACTGCATGGAGCAATCGGTTATTTGCAGGTTTGACAGTGATGGCGATTATTGCCGTGCTCTTGGGTGTCCAGCCATTTTATCAAATACCTGCTTCTTCCAAGGCCGCCCAGAACGTGCCGGATTGGTTTGTAAGTGCCACAAAGTTAGTGGGGCTTATTTTCGCATTATTGTGGTGGCTTTCACTCAAATCATATGAAGCGAGGCGGTTAGCTCTATATCGGGGCGGGCACCTGATGTTCCAAGCTTCAGACGTCGTGGGCTTTATTCAAAAATATTACCGTAGTATTGACGATACGGAGGATGCAGTAGCGAACGATCCGGGAGAGGATGGTGCGGTTCAAAGTGCTGTCGAAGTCGCCTCACTAGACCCGGAATTGGAGTGCGCTTTTGCCATCGTGCGCGAGCAGGACCGCTTGGCCGAACAACGCGAGAAGCTGTTGAAGGAAAAGGCGCGTGCATTGTTCGGCGTTGGGTTGGGCGTTCGCGCCTTCGACAGGGCTTGGAACGAGGCTAGGAGGCTGCGGCCCGAACTCGGCCAAGGGGGACGCCCCGAAAAGAAACCCTGACACAGTTATTTTTAACCGTGACAGCCTATAACTTTCTGATTCCAAGGCCATCCTTCCCCCATGTTCCGCAACGTGCAGAGGGGAGCCAACATGGCCCAACGCATCTATCGCCGCCGCGAAGTCGAGTCTGTGACCGGCCTTAGCCGTAGCACCATTTACGACCTGATGAGCAAGGGGTTGTTCCCCCGTCCGGTGAAGCTGACCGGGAAGGCCGTGGGCTGGCCAGAAAAGGCTGTGACCCAATGGCTGAATAGCCGCGAACAGACCGCCGCCTGACAAAAAACCCCCACCCGAGGCGAACGGGCGGGGGCGGTAATCATGTGCGGCGGAGATAGCAGCACCATACCGTTTCACTGCCCGGCCTTCAAGGAAAGAGGCCGAACATGGCATCAAGCGACCGCTTGTATTCCAGCCGGACGCAGGTTTTCTGGACCTGCCAAGCCCTGCTGCAAAGCAAGAGCATCAGCACGAAATCCGAAATCCAGGCCGTGAAGGGGTGGCGTCTGGCCGCTATCGTTCACCGCCTGAAAGACGATTACGGCTGGCCCATCCTGACCGACTATCGCGGCCCGGAGAACGTCGCGCATTACCGGCTGAAACCCGGCACTGACATTGCCCGGCTGCGCTTTCCGCCCAGCGCCAAGAGCCTGGCCGATGGGCTGGAAGGCGGTGACGCATGATGGCCCTGAGGATTGCAATGCTGGTGCATCGTTTCGGCATCACCCCCGATCAGGCGGCGATGCTGGCGGGCTTCATCTGGGGGGCGGGGCATGAGTGACGCCAGCCCCATTCGCGAGGCCGTGCTGTTCTGTTCCGGGACCGGGCAGGCGGAGACGCACGCCGTCACCCTGTCCGATGGCCGCCCGAACCCTTCGTCCAAGGCGGGGGCACCCTACGATGGCATGACCGTCGCCGGAATCGTCGCCCTGGTGCGCGAGCCGCCCAGCGTGCCGAAGGAAGCCGCCCGCTGGTTCCTGCCGTCCACCTACCTTGGAGCCGATGCCCGCAGCCATGAGCGCCAGCGCGAGGCCGGCGCCTTCCACTGGCTGGCCGTGGACGTGGACAAAGGCGACCCGCCGCTGGAAGCCGTTGCGGGGGCTGTCAGGGCCGTGCTGAGCGATTGCTCCCGGTTCATCTACGCCACCCGCAGCGCCATGCCCGACAATCGCAAGTGGCGCGTGCTGGTGCCGCTGCAACGCCCCCTGACGGGGGCTGGATATGCCGCGGCGCAGGATGCCCTTTTCGATCTGCTGGCCGCCGAGGGGATAGAGTGCGACCGGGCGCTAAACCGTCCGGGGCAACTTGTCTATCTCCCGAACAAGGGCGCGTGGTATCAGCACGACATCCACAAGGGGAACCGGCTGGACCTGACCCCGGCGCACCCTCTGGCCCAGCGCATCGAGGCCGACCGGCAGGCGCGGGACCGGGCGCAACGGGAACTGATGGCCCGCCGCGCCAAGCGCCTGGCGGAGCGCCGGGCCGCCGTGGATGCAGGCCCCAGCCCGGTGGACAGCTTCAACGCCCGGCACGACCTAGCCGACCTGCTGATGCATTACGGCTGGACGCCCAGCCGCAGCGGCCGGGATTTCCGCAGCCCGTTCCAGACGAGCAAGACCTTTGCCACCCGCATCATGGGCGAGGGCGCGGACGCCATGTGGGTTTCGCTGTCGTCGTCGGACGCCGGGCAGGGACTGGGGCTTGTCACCAAATCCGGGGCCGTGGCGGGAGATGCCTTCGACCTTTTCACCTTTTTTGACCACGGGGGCGACATGGACGACGCGCTGCGCGCCTATGGCGACGAACTGAGGCAGGAAGCCGGGCCGCTGGGCTTCATCCCATCCGAAACAGACGCAGAGGCGCTGGGCGGTCCGGTGGGTTCCCCTGCCGCCGTCCCACAAAGGGATGCCACCGAAAGCGCCCTGCGCCTGCCTGCGCCGTGGCCTGCGCCCGATCTGCGGTTGCTGTCCGATGACCTGGACCCGTCGCCGCCCCTGCCGCTGGCCGAGGTGCTGACACCCAGAGCCGCCGAATGGGTGGCGGCGGCGGCCGAGGGGGCAGGCGCACCCGCCGACTATGTGCTGGCCGCCCTGCTGTCCGTGACCGGCGCAACGATGGGCAATGCCCGGTGGGTAACGGTATGGCCGGGCTGGTCCGAACCGCCGGTTCTCTGGTCCATGTGCATCGGCAATCCCAGCGCCGGGAAAAGCCCTGCTATCGACGCGGTGCTGGCCCCGCTGCGCCGGGCCGAGCGCCCGTTGCGGGAAGCCGCCCAAGCCGAGGTCGAGGCGTGGGAAAAGCGCGCCAAGCTGGCGAAGCTGGCGCAGGCGGTTTGGGAAAAGAAGGCCTCCGCCGCGCTGGACAAGGGCAACACCCCGCCGCCCCTGCCCCCCGAGGCTGACGCCGGATGCGCCCCCCATGTCCCCCGGCTTGTCCTGTCGGATGCAACGGTGGAACGGGTGGGCGTGATTGCCGCCAATCAGCCGAAGGGGGTTCTGCAATTCCGGGACGAACTGGCCGGGTGGTTGCTGGCGATGGAAGCCCGCAACGGGGGCAGCGACCGGGCGTTCTGGCTGGAAGCGTTCGGCGGCCGGG
>CALLYR010000567.1 GCA_937859005.1 uncultured Paracoccus sp.
CGTGGCCGGGCTGTCCGGCCCGGGCGAAACCACGGTGACGGCCGAGGTGCGCGATCTGGCCCGCCGGCCGCTGTTGCCCGACGAACTGGCGCGGTTCGACGCGGTGGTGATCGATCCGCCCCGCGCCGGAGCCGAGTCGCAGGCGGCGGCTCTGGCTGCATCGTGCGTGCCCGTCGTGGCCTGGGTCAGTTGCGACCCCGTGACATTCGCGCGCGATGCCCGGATCATGGTGGCGGGAGGATATGTGCTGGATCGGGTGGAACTGGTGGACCAGTTCCGCTGGTCGCCGCATGTCGAGACATTTGCGGCCTTCCGGCGACAGGATGACGCGGATCGATAAGATCCCGTGCAACCCATAGTAGCAAGAATCTGCCGATCATGCTAAGACTGCTGAAAACCGAATAAAAACAGCGGTTGAGGGCAGTGATGATTCGAAGATTGCGCGGTTGGCTTGCGCTGACCTTGCTTGTGGTGCTGGCCGCCTGCGGGGCCGATGCGCCGAAGTCCAGGTTCAAGACCTATGACGGTCCCCCCGTGACCCAGGTCGTCGTCAAGAAGGGCGAGCGGCAGATGTTCCTGCTGAGCGGGCGGCAGGTGCTGAAAAGCTACAAGGTGGGCCTGGGGTCGCAGCCGGTCGGGCACAAGCTGTACGAAGGCGACGGGCGCACGCCCGAAGGCATGTATTTCATCGACCGGCAGAACCCGAACAGCCAGTATCACCTGTCCTTGGGGATTTCCTATCCCGATCCGCAGGACACGGCCCGCGCCATGATGCTGGGCCAGCCCGCGGGCGGGGACATCATGATCCACGGCCGCGGCCCCTATGGCAACAGGCAGAAGGCGCAGGACTGGACCGCCGGCTGCATCGCCGTGGACGATGACGAGATCGAGGAAATCTTTGCCATGGTCCGCCCCGGCGTGCCGATCGTGATCTATCCCTGACCGGGCAGGGAAGGCAGCCTGCACCTGCGTGCGGCTGCGCCGAAAGCAGGTGCAGCTTGCGGGTGCCGTTCAGGAAAGGGGGCGCGGGACGCCGGTATCGGCAGGATGGCCCTTTTCCCGTCAGGTCGTCAGGCGATGCGGGCAGCCATCGGTGCCGCGTTCCGGCCGAATCCGTTCCGCTTCGATGCGATGCACCTGCCCTTTCCGGCGATCCGCGTCCGTGCCTGTCGAAACATCCGCCCGATAATGGTCCGGGCGGCCATCTGCGAGCTGGAACGGGAACGGGAACGGCGGACAGCGATCCGCAGCCTCGCATGGAAAATCCCGGTGCGGCGGCGCCGGGGTTTTCCGGTTGGGGGCGGGGTGTTTCAGCCGCCGATCAGCAGCGTCCACCAGATCTTGTTCGTCGGTTCCTGATACCAGCCAATGCCCAGTTCGCGGGCATTGGGGTCCATGATGACATCGCGGGTGTCGCGGGCCTGCATCCAGGCCGACAGGGTCGAAACCTCGTTCTCATAGGTTTCCGAGATGTTTTCCCCGATCAGGCTGCCCGGATAGCCCTGCCGGCGCATCCGGTCCAGCGGCGACGAGCCGTCCGACCCGAAATGCCAGGCGCGGTTCTGAGCCGACATGTCGCGCGAATGGGCGGTCGCGGCCGCACCCAGTTGCGGGCTGAGCGCCAGTGGTCCCAGCGCCGATCCGGCGCGCAGCTGGTTCACCTGGGCAAGGATGCGGGCCGGGATTTGCGCCTGGTCGCGGGGGGTGATCCGATAGGCCACGGGCAGCGGCCTGCCGTCGGGGCCCAGCTGCTGCTGGGGCGCGGTGGCGCAGGCGCCCAGCGCCAGCAGGGCCGTTGCGGCAAGAAGCGTCAGGTTTTTCATGAAAGTCGTTCCGTTCCAGTTTGCCGACCGCTTAGCGAACCGACCCTTGGGCTTCAAATCCAACTTTGCGTGAACGTGCCATGCCGCGTCCGGGGCGTGGCCCCGGGGACACCGTGGCCCGCGGCGCCTTGTCAGTCGTCCACGACCGACAGCAATGCAGGCAAGGCCGGGCAGGGCAGCAGTGCGTTGCGTGCCACATCGGCCAGCGTGGTGTTGTGCAGGAATACATAGACATGCGCCGACAGCCCTTCCCACAGCCGGTTCGACAGCGACTGCGCGCGGGTCCCGCTTTGTCCGCCCGATGCACCGGCGCCCACATGCAGGGCGCTGACGGTTTCATCGACTGCACCCAGCACCTCGGACACGCGGATCAGTTCCGGCTGCCGGGACAGGCGATAGCCGCCGCCGGGGCCGCGCACACTTTCGACCAGTCCCGCCCGGCGCAGCCGCACGAACAGCTGTTCCAGATAGGGCAGCGAGATGTCCTGGCGTTTCGAGATATCGGCCAGCGTCGTCAGGCTGTCCTTGCTGGTCGCCAGATCGACTAGCGCCACCATTGCATAGCGTCCCTTGGTGGACAGTTTCATCGCGTCCTCATCGAGGCCTTGCCCCCGTTGCCGCTTGACCGGCGCGATTGACGGGGTCTTGCGCCCTGCGCTAAGCCCGCCCCTGCCGTTTCTTGCGAAAGTCGATCGCGCGTCCCAGATAGCCGTCTAAGGGGCGCCCGCGCCTGCGTCAAGGAACCGGTTCCGCCCCGCGGCCAGCCCCCGAAGGAGTGCCATGCCCGAACTGATTTTTCCCGGCCCCGAAGGCCGCCTGGAAGGCCGTTACCATCCCCAGGCCAAGCCGGACGCCCCCATCGCCATCGTCCTGCATCCGCATCCACAATACGGCGGCACGATGAACAACCGTGTCGTCTATAACCTGCACTATGCATTCCACCGCATGGGCTTTACCGTCCTGCGCTTCAACTTCCGGGGCGTGGGCCGCAGCCAGGGCGAGTTCGACCAAGGCATCGGCGAGCTGTCGGACGCCGCATCCGCGCTGGATTACCTGCAGGCGATGAATCCCAACTCCAAGCACTGCTGGGTCGCGGGCTTCAGCTTCGGCGCCTGGATCGGGATGCAGCTTCTGATGCGCCGGCCCGAGATCACCGGCTTCGTCAGCGTCTCGCCGCCCGCGAACATGTATGATTTCAGCTTCCTTGCGCCCTGTCCGGCCAGCGGCCTCATCATCAACGGCACCGCCGACCGCGTGGCCCCGCCCAAGGACACCAATGGGCTGGTCGCCAAGCTGCGCGAGCAGAAGGGCATCACCATCACGCATGAGGAGATCGAGGGCGCGGACCATTTCTTCCGCGACGACGAGGCGCATATGAAGCCGATGATCGACAAGGTTCAGGCCTATGTCCGCAAGCGGCTGACCGAGACGACGCGGTGAACGGAACGGCCGAAGGCGGGGCGCTGCCCCGCGCCCCGGGATATTTGCGGCAAGATGAAGGGGGCAGGCTGGACCGACAGCTTGCCTTCCTGATCGAGGCCGACCGGCTGAAGCATGTGAACCGGGCGACGACGCTGGTGGACGGCTCGCGCCCGGAAAACAGCGGCGAACACAGTTGGCATCTGGCGCTCTATGCGATGGTGCTGGCCGATCAGGCCGGGCCGGGGGTGGATATCGACCGGGTGATCCGGATGCTGCTGGTCCACGACCTGGTGGAAATCGACGCGGGCGACGTGCCGATCCACGGTGACTACGACCCCATTGCCGTAGCCCAGCGCGAGGAAGCCGCCGCCGACCGCATCTTCGGCCTGCTGCCCCCCGACATCGGGGCCGATCTGCGCGCCCTGTGGGTCGAGTTCGAGGCGGTGCAGACCCCCGACGCGATCTTTGCCAAGTCGCTGGACCGCGCGCAGCCGGTCGTCCACATCCTGCAGAACGACGGCCGGGGGTGGCAGGATTACGGCGTCCGGCGCGAGGGTTTCCTGCGGCTGGTGGGCGCGCGCGTCGAACGCGGGGCGCCCGCGCTGTGGCGCTGGCTGTGGGCGCGGGCGGAGAAGCATTTCAGGTAGAAGACGGAAGAAAGGAAATGCGGGGCTTTCCATAACGCATGGGCCTTGGCGACCGATTCATGCTGTTTGTCGTCGCGACGATGGTCGTCAGCACGCTGGTCGGCGGCGTTGCAGGAGGGATTGCGGGGATGCTTGTATATGGCGACCCCGCAGCCCTCGCCTTCCCGCTTGTGGCGACCATGGGTGCAGGGTCCGTGATACCGGTGCTGCTGGTGGTCTGGCTGATACCGTCCGCGTTCCTGTTTGCCGCCGTGATGCTGATGATTGGTGCTCGCCTGCCTCGGAGCGTCGCGGCTGAACGGGCGGGGCTGGCAACCGCAGTCGTCGCGGCGCTTGCAGGCATTTGTCTGCTGACTCAAGGTCTGCGGAACAAGGACGTCTGGGCGCGCTGATAGTGCGGTTTGGTCCGGTTGCGATTGCGCTATCCCCGCGGGTTGCGAGATGAGCATATCGCCAGCGGCCCCCGGAAGTTTCGCTGTCTGCTTCTGACAGGCGACGAGCGAGTCCGGCTGGTTCGGAGCGACAGGGTCAGCGTCGGTGACGCAGCTTCACGGCGGGACTGTATACCACGGCATACAACCCTTTCCTTCGGCCCCGATCTCGGCTATAGCCGCCGCGACCGAATCCTGAACCCGAGGGGCGCCCCATGACCAAGATCAAGGTAGACAACCCGGTCGTCGAACTCGACGGCGACGAGATGACCCGGATCATCTGGGACTTCATCAAGCAGAAGCTGATCCTGCCCTATCTGGACATCGACCTGAAATACTATGACCTGGGCATCGAGCACCGCGATGCGACCGAGGATCAGGTCACCATCGACGCGGCCAACGCCATCAAGCAATACGGCGTCGGCCTCAAATGCGCGACCATCACCCCGGACGAGGCGCGGGTCGAGGAATTCGGCCTCAAGAAGATGTGGAAATCGCCCAACGGCACCATCCGCAACATTCTGGGCGGCGTGATCTTCCGCGAGCCGATCATCTGCAAGAACGTCCCGCGCCTGGTCCCGCACTGGACCCAGCCGGTCATCGTCGGCCGCCACGCCTTCGGCGACCAGTACAAGGCCACGGATTTCCGCTTTCCCGGCAAGGGCAAGCTGACGATCCGCTTTGTCGGCGACGACGGCGAAACCATCGAGCACGAGGTCTTCCAGGCGCCGTCCTCGGGCGTGGCCATGGCCATGTACAACCTGGACGATTCGATCCGCGACTTTGCCCGCGCGTCCATGAACTATGGCCTGAACCGCGGCTATCCGGTCTATCTGTCCACCAAGAACACGATCCTGAAAGCCTATGACGGCCGCTTCAAGGACCTGTTCCAGGAAGTGTTCGACGCCGAGTTCGCCGACAAGTTCAAGGCCGCCGGCATCACCTATGAACACCGCCTGATCGACGACATGGTGGCATCCAACCTGAAATGGTCGGGCGGTTATGTCTGGGCCTGCAAGAACTATGACGGCGACGTGCAGTCGGACACCGTGGCGCAGGGCTTCGGCAGCCTCGGGCTGATGACCTCGGTGCTGATGACGCCCGATGGGCAGACGGTCGAGGCCGAGGCCGCGCACGGCACCGTCACCCGCCACTATCGCATGCACCAGCAGGGCAAGGCGACCTCGACCAACCCGATCGCGTCGATCTTCGCGTGGACGGGCGGGCTCAAGCACCGCGGCAAGCTAGACGGCACGCCCGAGGTGACGCAGTTCGCCGACGACCTCGAAAAGGTCTGCGTCGCCACGGTCGAAAGCGGCAAGATGACCAAGGACCTCGCGCTGCTGATCGGTCCCGACCAGAACTGGCTGACCACCGAAGGCTTCTTCGAGGCGATCGTCGAGAATCTCGACAAAAAAATGGGCGGCTAACCAACCAAAAAAGTTGAGATACGACCGGCCGACCTGCATAAGGCCGGCCAATGGTCACCGAAGCCGAAACATCCGCCATCGGCAACGCCCTCGTCGTGCTGGGCGCGGCGGGCGTCGTCATACCCGCCTTCGCGCGCTTCCGCATCTCGCCGGTCATCGGCTTCATTCTCGTCGGGCTGCTCGGCGGGCCGTCGGGGCTGGGAAGCTTCACCGCCGATTATCCCTGGCTGAGGCACGTCACCATCTCGTCGCCGAACGATATCGCGCTGTTCGGCGAGCTCGGCATCATCCTGCTGCTCTTTTCGATCGGCCTGGAGCTTTCGTTCCGCCGCCTCTGGCAACTCCGCAAGCTGGTGTTCGGGATCGGCGCCGCCGAGCTGTT
>CALLYR010000568.1 GCA_937859005.1 uncultured Paracoccus sp.
GGCTGGCGCGCCAGCCGGGCGGCCACGGCCTTCTCCAGCGCCTGCAACTGTGCCGCCGTGAGCGGCGTGTCATGAAACCGCAGGCGCACGGGTTCCACCCCCAGCGCATGGGACAGCAGCCGCCGCGCATCGGACAGGGAATCGGGGATGCCCGCATCCGCCAGCCGCGCGGCGGTGGCGCGCAGCAGCGGATCGACGCTCATCCCTCGGCCTCGGCCAGCCTTGCGGCCTGATCGTGGGCGGTCAGCGCGTCGATGATCTCGGCCAGGTCGCCCTGCATCACCCGGTCCAGCGCATAGAGGGTCAGGTTGATCCGGTGATCCGTCACCCGCCCCTGCGGGAAGTTGTAGGTGCGGATGCGTTCGCTGCGGTCGCCCGACCCGACCTGCGAGCGGCGGTCCGCGGCCCGTTCGGCGTCGGCCCGCGTCCGTTCCAGATCGTAAAGGCGCGCGCGCAGAACCGCCATCGCGTTCGCCCGGTTCTGGTGCTGGGACTTTTCCGAACTGGTCACGACGATGCCGGTGGGCAGATGGGTGATCCGCACCGCCGAATCGGTGGTGTTGACGTGCTGGCCGCCCGCGCCGGACGAGCGCATCGTATCGATGCGGATGTCGGCGGCGGGGATGTCGATGTCCACCTCCTCGGCCTCGGGCAGCACCGCCACGGTCGCGGCGCTGGTGTGGATGCGCCCGCCCGATTCGGTTTCGGGCACGCGCTGGACGCGGTGGACGCCGGATTCGTATTTCAGCCGGGCAAAGACGCCCTCGCCCGCGATATGGGCCACCGCCTCGCGCACCCCGCCCAGTTCCGATTCGGCCAGTTCCAGCAGGCGAAAGCTCCACCCCTGCGATTCCGCATGGCGCTGATACATCCGCAGCAGGTCGCCCGCGAACAGCGCGGCCTCGTCGCCGCCGGTGCCGGGGCGGATTTCAAGGATCGCGGGCCGCGCATCCGCCGCATCGCGCGGCAGCAGCGCCAGCCGCAGCGCCTGTTCCAGCGCGGGCATTGCATCGCGCAGGCGCTGCAGTTCGTCCTGCGCCAGTTCGCGCAGTTCGGGATCGGCCAAAATCGCCTGCGCATCCGCCACCGCAGCCTGCGCCGCGCGCCACTCGCCGATCTGGGCCACGACGGGCCTCAGTTCCGCATATTCGCGGCTGATCCGCGCGATCTCGTCCGCGGCGGGGCCGGCGTTCAGCCGCGCCTCGATATATTCGAAACGCTGGACGATCTGGTCAAGACGGTCGGCAGGCAGCATGGGCGCGGCTTACCCGCCCCGGACCCGCGCCACAAGGCCGCGCCGGGCCTGCCCCCCCCCCGCAAGGTGGAAAGCCCGGATAAAAAATGTTCACACCGGCGCCCGTCTGCTTTACGGAAACGTGCCAATTCGCATGGAAGGATTACCGAAAGTGTCGCCCACGCACGAAAAGCTGGAACACATCAAGACCGAAGTGATGCGCCGCAACGCGGGCGAGCCGGAATTCCACCAGGCCGTGGATGAGGTGCTGGAAAGCCTTGGCCGCGTCATCGCCAAGCATCCCCATTACGCCGAACAGGGGCTGATCGAACGGATCTGCGAACCCGAACGGCAGATCATCTTCCGCGTGCCGTGGATCGACGATCAGGGAAAGGTCCACATCAACCGCGGCTTCCGGGTGCAGTTCAACAGCGCGCTCGGCCCCTACAAGGGCGGCCTGCGGTTCCATCCGTCGGTCAATGTCGGCATCATCAAGTTCCTGGGGTTCGAGCAGACCTTCAAGAACGCCCTGACCGGCATGCCGATCGGCGGCGGCAAGGGCGGGTCCGACTTCGACCCCAAGGGCAAGTCCGACCTGGAGATCATGCGCTTCTGCCAGTCGCTGATGACCGAACTGCACCGGCATCTGGGCGAATACACCGACGTGCCGGCCGGCGACATCGGCGTCGGCGGGCGCGAGATCGGATACATGTTCGGCCATTACAAGCGGCTGACCAACCGCTATGAGGCGGGCGTGCTGACCGGCAAGGGCCTGTCCTATGGCGGATCGCGCGCGCGGAAAGAGGCGACCGGCTATGGCGCCGTGTTCTTCGTCGATTCGATGCTGGCCACGCGGGGCACCAACCTGGACGGCAAGCGCGTCGTCGTGTCGGGATCGGGCAACGTCGCGATCTATGCGATGGAAAAGGCCATGCAGTACGGCGCGCGCATCGTCGCCTGTTCGGACAGCAGCGGCTATGTCGTGGACGAGAGCGGCATCGACCTGGACCTGGTCAAGGAGATCAAGGAGGTCCGGCGCGAACGCATCGGGGAATACGCCCGCGTCAAGGGCACGGGGACGCATTTCATCGCCGGCGGCTCGATCTGGGACGTGCCCTGCGAGATCGCCCTGCCCTGCGCCACGCAGAACGAACTGCACGGCCGCGACGCCAAGACGCTGATCAGGAACGGCGTGATCGCGGTGGCCGAAGGCGCGAACATGCCCACCACCCCCGCCGCGATCCAGGTGTTCCAGAAGGCGGGCGTGCTGTTCGCGCCGGGCAAGGCGGCGAATGCGGGCGGGGTCGCGACCTCGGCGCTGGAGATGCAGCAGAACGCATCGCGCGACAGCTGGGATTTCCAGACCACCGCCAGGCGGCTGGAACACATCATGCGCGGCATCCACGACGACTGCGCCGCCACCGCCGAGGAATATGGCGAGCCGGGTAACTATGTCATGGGCGCCAACATCACCGGCTTCGTCCGCGTGGCCGAGGCGATGCAGGCGCTGGGCGTCGTCTGACGGCCCGCCCCTGCGGCAAGGCAGGACCTCCGCGTTCCGGCGCGGGGGTTTTTCATTGCGGTTTGAACCAGATCAAGGACGGCAGGGTTCGCAAGGTGGATGATGTCCCCGCGCGAACGACCCAAGAAGGAGCTGTCATGACCCGTCCATCCCCGCTGATCCTCGTCGCGCTTGCGGCGCTGGCAGGCCAGGCCGCAGCCCAGACCGCGCCCTCCGGGCAGGCCGCCCCCGGACAGCCCGCCGCCGCGGCCACCGCCGCCACGGGCATCAGTGCCGCCGCCGAGGAAACCACGTCCGCCGCCCACCGCGCCCAGGCCGAGGCGCTGGCTGCCTCGCCCGACCGCGAACTGCGCGATGCCGCGGCCGAATATTTCGAGGTCATCC
>CALLYR010000569.1 GCA_937859005.1 uncultured Paracoccus sp.
CGGGGTTCTGGCCGGGGTAGAAGAACGAGATCAGCGTCTGCCCCTCGTGCATCTGGGCCAGTTCGGCGTCGGACGGCGGGCGGACCTTGGCGACCACGTCCACCGCGCCGATCAGCGCGGCGGCGGTGGGATGGACGGTGACCCCGGCGCGTTCATATTGCGCGTCCGGGAATCCCGACCGCGCCCCGGCCCCGGATTCGACATGAACCTCGTGCCCCAGTTTCTGCAGATGGCCCGCAGAGGACGGCGTGATGGCGACCCGCGCCTCGCCGTCCGTTGTTTCCTTCAACGCGCCAATTCTCACCAGCCGGCCTCCCCTGTGTCGCAGTCCGGCCAAAGCTGTAGCATCGCGCAAGAATGCTTCACAAGCAGCGAACGCGCGGGTGCGGTCCGGCGATGGGGCCTGTGCCGAAAAGGAAACGGCCGCCGCACATCCGTGCGGCGGCCCTCGCTTCGCGTTGGACTGGCCGAAGCCCTTACTGCGTCGTGGTGGCGCCGGCCGGCGGAGCCGTGTCGGTCGTATCGGTGGCGCCCGTCGTATCCGTCGTGGTCGTGTCGGTCGTGGTGGTATCGGTCGCGGTCGTGTCCGTGGTGGTGGCGGTGTCGGCCGGCACCGGAGTCAGCGGGACCGTGGTGGTCGTGGTTTCGGTGGTGGTTTCCGTCGTCGCGGTATCCGCCGCCGGCGCCATGTCGGTGGCCGTATCCGTCGCGGTGGTATCGGTCGCCGTCGTGTCGGTCGTCGTGGCCGTATCGGTCGTGGTGGTATCCGTCGTGGTCGTGTCGGTCGTCGTCGCCGGAGTCGTGGTGGCGGTGTCGGCCGGCGTGGTCTTCGTCGTGGTCGTGGTGTCGCCCGTGTCGTTCACGACCACGTCATCCCCACCCATGAACGTGGACAGCAGCCACCAGGCCAGAGCCAGCGCCAGCAGGATCCCAATGATCAGCGGCAGCGGAGAGGCCTTCTTTTCCACCGGCTCGACATAGGTTTCCGACACGACAGTATTGCGGCCGCTGGGGTCCACCGGGCGGTGCGGATCGGTGGCATCGGTGCGGCGGGGATCGTTCGGATCGTAATGGGCCATGGCTGGGCTCCTCAAGGTTATCTGCGGTCACGTCGGCCGGTCCCCTGCCCCCGCCGCGCCAAGCGGCTTCGGCGGGGCGTCGGCTTGCGGCCCGGCTATCCTGCGCTTAACACTGTTACAAAGCACAAGTTCCGCGGACAGAACATTTTTTCGGCGACGAGGCAAGGATGGCAGAAACCCGCTTTCTCGGCGATTATTCGCCCTGGCCCTTTCGGCTGAAGCTGACCCGGCTGCGTTTCGACCTGCGCCCCCGCGGGACGCTGGTGCGGTCCGAACTGCATCTGGAACGGCGCGGACCGGGGCCTCTGGTGCTGGACGGCGGGGCGGGCCTGCGGACCCGCGCGCTGACGATCGACGGCGCCCCCGTGAACCCCGCCCATGTCCGGCAGGGGGCCGAAACCCTGACCATCGCCCATGCCGCCCTGCCCGACCGGCCCTTTGTCCTTGGGGCCGAGGTCGAGATCGACCCCGAGGCGAACACCGCGCTGGAGGGGCTGTATCTGTCCGGCGGCATCTTCTGCACCCAATGCGAGGCCGAAGGCTTCCGCCACATCACCTGGTATCCCGACCGCCCCGACGTGATGGCGCCTTTCCACGTCACCATCCGGTCGGACCAGCCGGTGATCCTGTCGAACGGCAACCCGGTCGCATCGGGCCGGGGCTGGGCCGAATGGCACGACCCCTGGTCCAAGCCGTCCTATCTGTTCGCGCTGGTCGCGGGCGACCTGCGCGCCGTTTCGGACAGCTTCACCACCATGTCGGGGCGAAAGGTCGCGCTGAACGTCTGGGTGCGGCCCGCCGACCTGGACCGCGCGGGCTTCGCGATGGAATCGCTGAAGAAATCGATGCGCTGGGACGAGACGGCATACGGGCGCGAATACGATCTCGACGTGTTCAATATCGTCGCCGTCGATGACTTCAACATGGGCGCGATGGAAAACAAGGGGCTGAACATCTTCAACTCGAAGCTGGTCCTCGCCAGCCCCGACACCGCGACGGATGCTGATTACGAACGGATCGAGGCGGTGATCGCGCATGAATATTTCCACAACTGGACCGGCAACCGCATCACCTGCCGCGACTGGTTCCAGCTTTGCCTGAAGGAAGGGCTGACGGTCTTTCGCGACCAGCAGTTCACGTCCGACATGCGGTCCGCGGCGGTCAAGCGAATCGAGGATGTGGTGACCCTGCGCGCCCGCCAGTTCCGCGAGGATGCGGGGCCGCTGGCCCATCCTCCGCGCCCGGACCGGTACGAGGAGATCAACAACTTCTATACCGCCACCGTCTATGAAAAGGGCGCCGAGGTCATCGGGATGCTCAGGCGGCTGGTGGGGGACGAAGGGTATCGCACGGCGCTGGATCTGTATTTCGACCGCCACGACGGCCAGGCCTGCACGATCGAGGACTGGCTGAAGGTGTTCGAGGACGCGACGGGCCGGGATCTCGCGCAGTTCAAGCGCTGGTACACCGATGCGGGCACCCCGAAGCTGACGCTGGCCGAGGAGTGGGACGAGGACGCAGGCCGCCTGACCTTGCGCCTGTCCCAGTCCACCGCCCCCACGCCGGGCCAGCCCGACAAGCCCCCGCGCGTCATCCCCGTCGCAGTCGGGCTGATCTCGCCCAACGGCGACGAGGTGATGCCGACCCGCGTGCTGGAACTGACGCAGCCCGAACAGGAATGGAGCTTCGAGGACCTGGGCGCGCGCCCGGTGGTGTCGCTGCTGCGCGGCTTTTCGGCGCCGGTGACGGTGGATCGCCGGATCGGGCGGGCGGAACGGGCGATCCTGGTCGCGCATGACACCGATCCTTTCGCCCGGTGGGAGGCAGGCCATGACCTTGCGCTGGAATCGCTGGTCGCGATGGCGCAGGGCGGCGAATCGGACCCGGCGCTGGGCCATGCCTGGGGCGGGCTGCTGGCCGATTCGAGCCTTGATCCCGCCTTTGTCGCGCTGTGCCTGCGCCTGCCGCCCGAGGACGAGATCGCCGCCACCATCGCCACGCAGGGCGGCGTGCCCGATCCTGACGCAATTCACCGCGCGCGAGAGGCGCTCGCCGCCGAA
>CALLYR010000570.1 GCA_937859005.1 uncultured Paracoccus sp.
TGACAACCCATTACCTTGAGGAAGCCGAGGACATGGCCGACCGCATCGGGGTCATCGACAAGGGGCGGCTGCTGCTGGTCCGGCCCAAGACGGAACTGATGGGCGAATTCGGGCGCAAGCGGCTGACGGTGGAACTGGACCCGCCCTTGGCCGCGCTGCCCGAGGACTGGACGGAGCGGGGCCTCAGCCTGTCGGCGGACGGGCGGGTGCTGACCTATGACTATGACGCGCGGGCGGAACGGACGGGCATCGGGCGCCTGCTGGCCGACCTGAATGCGCGCGGCGTGGGCGTGCGCGATGTCGCGACCACCCAGTCCTCGCTGGAGGAGGTGTTCATGTCCCTGCTGGAGGGCAACGCATGAACTGGCAATCCGTCCGGGCGATGTTCCACCACGAGATGTCGCGGTTCTTCCGCACCATCTGGCAGTCGCTGGCCTCGCCCGTCCTGTCCACGGTGCTGTATTTCGTGGTCTTCGGCGCGGCCCTGGGCGGGCGCATCCAGTCGGTCGAGAACGTCCCCTATGGCGCTTTCATCGTGCCGGGGCTGATGATGCTGACCGTGCTGCAGCAGTCGGTGTCGAATGCGAGCTTCGGCATCTTCTTTCCCAAGTTTTCCGGCACGATCTATGAATATCTGGTCGCGCCGACCGGCTGGATCGAGGTCACGGTCGGCTTCGTCGGCGCGGCCGCCGCCAAGGCGGTGCTGATCGCACTGGTGATCCTTGTGACCAGCTTCTTCTTCGTGGGCGTTCATGTGGCGCATCCGGTCTGGATGCTGGCCCTCCTGTTCCTGACGGCGCTGGCGTTCTCGCTGCTGGGCTTCATCATCGGGCTGTGGGCGAAGAACTTCGAGCAGTTGCAGATCGTGCCGATGATGGTCATCACGCCGCTGGTGTTCCTGGGGGGGGCCTTCTATTCGGCGTCCATGCTGCCGCCGTTCTGGCAGGGCGTGGCCAAGCTGAACCCGGTTCTTTACCTGATCTCGGGTTTCCGCTGGTCGTTCTTCGACCTCGCCGATGTGCCGGTCGGGCTGTCGCTGGCCGCGGTCGCGCTGGTGATCGTGGTCTGCATGGCCGCGATCCGGCGCATCTTCCAGACCGGCTGGCGGCTGCGGGAATAAGGTTCGCTCAGCGCGGGCACAGCCGGGTCTGCGGGTCCAGCGCGACGTATTCGCGGGCGCTGATCTTCGTCATCTTCAGCGAATGGCGCCATTCATCGTTCCATTTCCGCAGGATGCCGTTCCGGTAGTGGGCGGCCATCAACTGGTCCACGATGGGCGGGATCACTTTGGTGTCGGGAATGCGCGGCGCGTGGAAACCCACGGTCGCGTCGGGCGCAAGGCAGGCGTTGGGCAGGGTGATGAACATCGTGCAGGCCGACCGGCAATAGCCGCGAATTTCCACCGGCCGCCCCGAAGCCTCGATCCGGTTGCGCCGGTTGATCGCGGCCAGAACATTGCCGCCCTTGTCGTTGTCGATGACGATGGGGACTTCCGGCCCGTTCGGGACCGGCGAATGGGGGATATGCGGCGGAATGGGGCCGGGATTCGGGTTATAGGGGATGGGATTCCCCACGGCGACGCAGCCCGAAAGCAGGGCTGCGGACAGAAGGGCAAGGATGCGGGCGACAGGCATGGGGGGCAACATGGCCCGCACAAGCGCAGAAGTGAACGCACGATCCGGCGATCCGCCGCTTTGCGTTTCGCGCTTGCGTCGCTATATGCGCGGGCATGACCCTGAACCCGCCCCTTCTGCGCCCCGATCTTGCCCCTGCGCCCATCTTCGACGCCCCGCGGCGCGAAGGGCAGCCGACCATCGGCATGGTCAGCCTCGGCTGTCCCAAGGCGCTGGTGGACAGCGAACGCATCCTGACCCGCCTGCGCGCCGAGGGTTATGCGATCAGCCCCGCCTATGCCGGCGCGGATGCGGTGATCGTGAACACCTGCGGCTTTCTCGACAGCGCCAAGGCCGAAAGCCTGGAGGCGATCGGCGAGGCGCTGGCGGAAAACGGCCGCGTCATCGTCACCGGCTGCCTGGGGGCGGAACCGGAATACATCACCGGCGCCCATCCCCGCGTGCTGGCCGTGACCGGGCCGCATCAGTACGAACAGGTGCTGGATGCGGTCCATGCCGCGGTGCCGCCGTCGCCCGACCCCTTCATCGACCTGCTGCCCGCGTCGGGCGTGCGGCTGACCCCGCGCCACTACGCCTATCTGAAGATTTCCGAGGGCTGCAACCACGCCTGCAAGTTCTGCATCATCCCCGACATGCGCGGGAAACTGGTCAGCCGCCCGGCCCATGCGGTCGTGCGCGAGGCGGAAAAGCTGGTCGAATCCGGCGTGCGCGAGTTGCTGGTGATCTCGCAGGACACCAGCGCCTATGGTCTGGACCGCAAGTTTGCCACCGAACGCGGCCACCGCGCGCATATCACCGATCTGGCCCGCGATCTGGGCGGCCTGGGGGCGTGGGTGCGGCTGCATTACGTCTATCCCTATCCCCATGTGCGCGACCTGATCCCGCTGATGGCCGCCCATTCTGAAATGGGGGGGCTGGTGCTGCCCTATCTGGACATCCCGTTCCAGCACGCCCATCCCGACACGTTGCGTCGCATGGCCCGGCCCGCCGCTGCGGCAAAGACGCTGGACGAGATCGCCGCCTGGCGCGCGGTCTGTCCCGACATCACCCTGCGGTCCACCTTCATCGTCGGCTATCCGGGCGAGACCGAGGCCGAGTTCCAGACCCTGCTCGACTGGCTGGACGAGGCGCAACTGGATCGCGTGGGCTGTTTCCAGTACGAGAACGTCAAGGGCGCCCGCGCCAACGACCTGCCCGGCCATGTGCCCGATGAGGTGAAACAGGACCGCTGGGACCGTTTCATGGAAAAGGCGCAGGCGATTTCGGCCGCGAAACTGGCCGCCAAGGTCGGCACTCGCCAGCAGGTCATCGTGGACAGCGTGGATGCGGACGGCGCCACCTGCCGCACCCGCGCCGACGCGCCGGAAATCGACGGCAACCTGTTCATCGACGAGGGCTTCGAGCAGCTTTCCCCCGGCGACATGCTGACGGTCACCGTGGACGAGGCGTCCGAATACGACCTGTGGGGACGGGCATAGTGCTGGGGCTGGGGGGACGGCGCGCGCCTGACCTGCCCAAATGGGATGCGGACGGCCGATCGAAAAAACCTGCCATCGTCGGCATCGGCGCGCAGAAGGCCGGCACCACCTGGCTGTCGCAGATGCTGTCCCAGCATCCGCAGGTCTGGACGCCGCCCTTCAAGGAAGCGCAGTATTTCAACTATCTGTACTGCCCCGAACACCGCGACTGGCTGCCCTGGCATTTCAGGCGCGCGCGCCAGAACCAGCAGAAACGCCATGATGCCCGCGGCGAGACGATGCCCGCGCCGCTGTCGGCCTATCTCGACCGGATCACGCGGGGCGAGATGTTCACGAACCACTGGTACAAGCAGATCTTCGCCCCCGCGCCCGAAGGCGTGCAGCCCTGCGACATCACCCCCGAATATTCGACCCTGCCGGATGAAGGCGTCGAGTTCGTGGCGAAGTTCCTGCCCAAGGCGCGCTTCATCTATATCATCCGCCACCCGGTCGATCGGGCGGTCAGCCAGTTGAAGATGAACCTGACCCGCAAGGGCCGCAAACCCGCGACACTGGACGCCTGGATGCAGGAGATCGAGGACCCGGTGCTGCTGGACCGGGGCGACTACGCGGCCTATGTCCCGCGCTGGCGGGCGCATTTCGGCGAGGACCGGCTGCTGATCGTTCCCTTTGGCCAGATCGCGCGCGACCCCGTGGGCCTGCTGCGCCGGATCGAGGCCTTCACCGGCCTGCCCGCGCATGACTATCGCAACGCCGATGCCAAGGTCTTTGCCGCCCCGTCCGGCCTGTCGGTCCCGCCCGAGGCCCGCGCCGCCCTGCGCGCGAAGCTGGCGGGGCAGTTCGATTTCCTGGAAGCCCAGTTCGGATGCGAGTTCACGGATCAGATCCGGTGAGGCTGGTCTGGCGCGCCATCGAGGTGGCGAGCCTGTCTTTCGTGGCCTTGATGGTCGCAGGAGGGATCGCATCGCTGTGGTTGCCGGATCGGAACCGCACGGATTTCGAGACTGCCTGCTACTGGACCGATGCCATGCTGGTCTTTGTCCAATGCGGCGACGATGCATGGCTGGGCTGGCTGCGCGAGGCGATCTATAATCTTTACTTCACGATGTTCTTTCCACTTGTTCCGATTGGCTGGCCTTACCTGATCGCTGGCCTTGCGGCATGGGCCGCCGTGATCATCGCCGGCGTGACCCTGTGGCGCGCGGCCTCCCGGCGCTTCACCTCTGCCCGTTGATCGCCTACATACCCTGCAACCAGCGGACAGGAGCGGATCATGGCCTCGTATCAGTATGTCTATCACATGGACGGCGTGTCCAAGACCTATGGCAGCGGAAAGAAGACCTTCGAGAACATCCGCCTGAACTTCCTGCCCGGCGTCAAGATCGGCGTCGTGGGCGTCAATGGCGCGGGGAAATCCACGCTGCTGCGGATCATGGCCGGCATCGACAAGGATTTCCAGGGCGAGGCCTGGGCTGCCAAGGGCGCAACCGTGGGATACCTGCCGCAGGAACCGCAGCTTGACCCGCAGTTGAACGTGCGCGGCAACGTCATGGAGGGCGTCAAGGCCAAGCAGGCCAAGCTCGACCGCTACAACGAACTGGCGATGAACTATTCCGACGAGACGGCCGACGAGATGGCCGCCCTGCAGGACGAGATCGACGCCCAGAACCTGTGGGATCTGGACAGCCAGGTGGACATCGCGATGGAGGCGCTGCGCTGCCCGCCTGACGACGCCGATGTGGAAACGCTTTCCGGGGGCGAACGGCGGCGGGTCGCGCTGTGCAAGCTGCTGCTGGAGGCGCCGGACATGCTGCTTCTGGACGAGCCGACCAACCATCTGGACGCCGAAACCATCGCCTGGCTGCAAAAGCACCTGATCGAATATCCCGGCACCATCCTGACGGTGACGCACGACCGCTATTTCCTGGACGACATCACCAGCTGGATCCTGGAACTGGACCGTGGCCGGGGCATCCCCTACGAGGGCAACTATTCCGCGTGGCTGGAGCAGAAGGCCAGGCGCATGGCGCAGGAGGCCCGCGAGGACAAGGCCAAGCAGAAGCAGCTGGAACGCGAACTCGACTGGATTCGTGCCGGGGCCAAGGCACGGCAGGCCAAGCAGAAGGCTCGGATCAACGCCTATAACGAACTGGCCGGCAAGTCCGAGCGCGAAAAGATCAACAACGCCCAGATCATCATCCCCAACGGCGAGCGGCTGGGCGGCAAGGTGATCGAGGTCGCCGGCCTGAAGAAGGCCATGGGCGACAAGCTGCTGATCGAGGATCTGAGCTTTACCGTCCCGCCCGGTGCCATCGTGGGCGTCATCGGACCGAACGGCGCGGGCAAATCGACGCTGTTCCGCATGATCACCGGCAACGAACAGCCCGACGAAGGCCAGATCGTGCTGGGCGACACGGTGCAGCTGTCTTATGTCGATCAGTCCCGCGACGCGCTGAACCCCGAGGCGACCGTGTGGGAAGAAATCAGCGGCGGCGCCGAGATCATCCAGCTGGGCGAGGCCACGATGAACAGCCGCGCCTATTGCGGGGCCTTCAACTTCAAGGGCGGCGACCAGCAGAAAAAGGTGGGCCTGCTGTCAGGGGGCGAACGCAACCGCGTTCACATGGCGAAGCTGCTGAAATCAGGCGGCAACGTCCTGCTGCTGGACGAGCCGACCAACGACCTGGACGTGGAAACCCTGCAGGCGCTGGAAGCCGCGCTGGAGGATTTCGCCGGCTGCGCCGTCATCATCTCGCACGACCGTTTCTTTTTGGACCGGCTGTGCACGCATATCCTCGCCTTCGAGGGCGACGCGCATGTCGAGTGGTTCGAGGGGAACTTCGAGGCGTATGAGGAAGACAAGGTGCGGCGGCTGGGGCCGGACTCGATCGAGCCGAAGCGGGTGAAGTACAAGAAGTTTACGCGTTGATGTGATCACCATCGATTGGAACCGGCGCGATGCGTTCAATCAGTGGACGCAGAGCATCGAGCACGACCGCAAGAATTTGCGTCATGAGCTGGATGAGGCAAGGGGCATTTCTGACCGAAAATCCCTCGTAGAAGCGAAATAGATCTTGGCCCGCTCTCTTCTCACCGCTGCCTCCGAAATGATGGACCCCAAGAGAATTCGCCGCCAGTCTGATTATGTCCGCGACTGAAACTTCGGCGGAGTTTATCACCGCTGCAGTATGTCGTAGAAAGTGGTTCTTGCTTAGCTCCGCAGTACTGCCGGGGTGATTGTAGATGTCGGGGATATGGGAGTACTGCGCATCGATAGACAGCGCAGGCTTCACAGGCATTTTATACATCAATTTCACTCGGTAGTCACGGTTGGCCTCATCCACAAAGCCGTCGATGAGAAGCAATCTCAAGGATCCTGTGGCTGACACAATCCTACCCTCATCGCCAGACAGTGCTGCTTGCTCGAGATTTTCGACAATCTGAAGGAACCTTCGTACCCTCACGCTGTCAGCGCTCGTGCTCCTTCTGCTCATGTAGGGAGTATAAGCGTTGGAGTTGCGTGTTGTGTCGGAGTAGGATACCTGTAGCTGCTCAGCGCTATCCGTCAGCCATACACCGTTTATCATCACGCCCGCATTCGCGGGAGTTACGTGCAGTTCTATAAGAGTCGGTTGACCGATCCAAAATGAAATCCCTTGGTAGGTGGACGCTCCGCTTCCCCAAGGCGCACTGTAAGTAAGCTCAGATCGTCCACCCGGAAGCGACCCAAAATAACCTTCGCAGGGACCCTCACGAAACTGTAGGTAACCGCAGCGCCCAAGAATGATTCCGCTGTGGATCGGAAAGTAAACGCCAAACCAAACCCTGCCGCAAAGCGGTCCTGTCTTCTCTGAAGAATTCTCGTGCTGCTGATCGCTCACCGGGATTCACCTCTTTCGAAATGCAACGCTACTGACCTGCCCCCCAGTTGTCCCTCGTTCATGACGAGAGTCCTTGCGGTTGATAT
>CALLYR010000571.1 GCA_937859005.1 uncultured Paracoccus sp.
CCGCGTCCGACCGCCCTCCGTATCCGCCATTTCCCCATCCGCTCGACGGCCGAGTTCCTGCGCTCGGTCCGCCGGTACGCCGCCATCCTGCCGCCGGACCTGCCGGGGGGGCCAAAAACCTCGGGGAAATACCGGCGCTGGCGCAGGATGCTGGCGATGCCGGACGGCGAGGCGCGTGTGCTGGCCGAGGCGCTGCCCGATGCCGCGCAGCTTGCGGCGGGTCTGGCGGACGGGACCTATGCTGCGGTCGAGAGCGGATTCGACTGGCTTGCCCTGGAGGCAAGGGCCGCCGCGCGGGGCGGCAAATCGCATCCTGCGGCACCCAGGACTCAGCAACGGAAACCGCTGTGATCACGCGCAGCCAGTCCGTGATCACAAACCCGGCTTTTCGCCCCCATTCGACGCCGAGGCTGGCGCAGCCCCGTGACAGGGTGCAATAAAGGGTTAGAGCAAACCCGACTTCCAGCCAGCCGCGCGCCAGTCTGGCCGGGCCTTCGAGAAGGAGCGCCACATGGGTGACATTCCCCGCGGAAACCGCCCGCTTTCCCCCCATCTTCAGGTCTATCGTCTGCCGATGGCAGCGATCACCTCGATCCTGACCCGCATCACCGGACAAGCGGTGATGGCAGGCATCCTGCTGGTCATCTGGTGGCTGGTCGCCGCCGTGACCAGCGACGCGGCCTTCGCCACGGCCGACGCCGTCCTGCGATCCTGGTTCGGGGCGCTGGTCCTGGCCGGTTCGCTGTGGTCGCTGTGGTATCACTTTCTGGCCGGGATCCGGCATCTGTTCTATGACGCGCGGATGCTGATGGAAATCAAGCAGGCCGAACGCGCCAGCCATGCCATCCTGATCGGTTCGGGCGTCCTGACCGTCCTGTCGCTGATCCTGTTCATCGTCTGAGAGAGGGTGCGATGCGTTACCTGACCCCCCGCAAGGCCGCCAAGGCGCTGGGCGCGGCCGGCCCTTCCAACTCGACCGACGCCCACTGGTCCATGACCGTCAGCGCGGTCGGCATGGCGATCCTGACGCCGGCTTTCCTGCTGGTGCTCGGCCATGCGATCGGCCTGTCGCGCGCAGGCGTGCTGGCGTATTTCTCGCGGCCTTATCCGGCCATCGTGACGGCGCTGTTCCTGACCGTGGGCCTGATCCATTACATCCGCGGCACGCGCATCATGATCGACGATTATCTGGACCATACCGAACGCAAGGTCGCGATCATCGTCTCTGAACTGTTCGGCTGGGCCGCCATCGCCGCCGCGCTTTACGCGCTGGCCCGCATGGTGCTGACTGTCGTCATCGTCTGAGGAACACCGGATGTCCGCATATCCCTATACCACCCACGATTATGACGTGGTCGTCGTCGGCGCCGGCGGCGCGGGCCTGCGCGCGACGCTGGGCATGGCTGAACAAGGACTGAGGACGGCCTGCGTCACCAAGGTGTTCCCGACCCGCAGCCACACCGTCGCGGCCCAGGGCGGCATCGCCGCGTCGCTGTCGAACATGGGTCCCGACAACTGGCAGTGGCACATGTACGACACCGTCAAGGGGTCGGACTGGCTGGGCGACACCGACGCGATGGAATATCTCGCGCGCGAGGCGCCCAAGGCCGTCTATGAACTGGAACATTACGGCGTGCCCTTCAGCCGGACCGAGGAGGGCAAGATCTATCAGCGCCCCTTCGGCGGCCACACCACCCAGTTCGGCGAAGGCCCGCCCGTGCAGCGCACCTGCGCCGCGGCCGACCGCACCGGCCACGCCATCCTGCACACGCTTTACGGCCAGTCGCTGAAGGAAAAGGCGGAATTCTTCGTCGAATATTTCGCGCTCGACCTCATCATCACCGACGGGGTCTGCACCGGCGTCGTCTGCTGGAAGCTGGATGACGGCACGATCCATGTCTTCAACGCCAAGATGGTGGTGCTGGCGACCGGCGGTTACGGCCGCGCCTATTTCTCGGCCACCTCGGCCCACACCTGCACCGGCGACGGCAACGCCATGGTGCTGCGCGCCGGCCTGCCGCTGCAGGACATGGAGTTCGTGCAGTTCCACCCGACCGGCATCTACGGCGCCGGCTGCCTGATCACCGAGGGCGTGCGCGGCGAAG
>CALLYR010000572.1 GCA_937859005.1 uncultured Paracoccus sp.
GAACTGGATGCCGCGACCCCCGGCGGGGTCGCCATCGAGGTGCTGGTCTGGGCCCGCGCGCTGGAGCGCGACAGCGCCGATGTGCTGACCCCCGCCCCCGAGGGCCGCGAGGCGATGGAAACCTTTGCCACCCGCGTCGAACTGCTGGCCGAACGGGCGCGGATGCTGGCCTTCCAGATGGACTTCGCCATGCTTGTCCATCCGGAAAAGATGCTGCTGTCGATCGGCTATCGCCCGCTGGACGAGCAGCTGGACGAAAGCTCGTATGACCTGCTCGCCTCCGAAGCGCGGCTGACCAGCTTTCTGGCCATCGCCAAGGGCGACATCCGCAAGGAACACTGGTCGCGCCTGGGCCGCCCCTTCGCCAATGTGGGCCACGAGGGCGTCCTGTTGTCCTGGTCGGGCTGCATGTTCGAATATCTGATGCCGCCCCTGCTGATGAAGGAACGCCAGGGCGGCATCCTGAACCACTCCAACCAGATAGCGGTCGATGTCCAGATCGACTGGGGCCGGTCGCACAGACTGCCCTGGGGCATTTCCGAAAGCGCCTTCAACGCCCGCGACCGGCAGCTGAACTATCAGTATTACGCCTTCGGCGTGCCCACGCTGGCGCTGAAGCGCACCGGCGGGGATTATGTCGTGGCGCCCTATGCCTCGATCCTGGCCGCCCAGATCCGCCCGCAGGCCGCGGTGCGCAACCTGGTCGCCCTGCGCGCCATGGGGGCCGAGGGCCCCTTCGGCTTCTATGACGCGGTGGACTATGCCCCTGCGCGGCTGAGCGATGGGGCAACCCTTGCGGTGGTGCGCAATGTCATGGCGCATCACCACGGCATGTCGATGATGGCCATCGCCAATACCGTGCTGGACGGCATCCACCGCGAACGCTTCCACGACGACCCGGTGGTGCGCGCCTCGGAACTGCTGCTGCAGGAAAAATCGCCGCGCGACATCACCCCCGTCACCCGCGCGCCCTCGCGCAGGGGGCTGGGCCGCGAGTCGATGGCCGCGGCGGGCAACAGCCAGACCGCGGTGGCCGATCCGGGCCTTGCCGAACGCGAGGTCGGGCTGATGTCGAACGGCGCGTTCTCGATCCTGGTGTCGTCCACGGGTTCGGGACGCTCGATGCTGGACGATGTCGCGCTGAACCGCTGGACGCCCGATCCGACGCTGGACGACGGCGGCATCCATGTCATCATGCGCGACGTCAAGACCGGCGAATGGTGGTCCGCGACCCACGCCCCCTGCAGCGGGAGCGACGAACGGTCCTCGGTCGTGTTCTCCGATCACAAGGCCGAATTCTTCAAGACCGCCAACGCCATCGAAAGCCGGCTTGAAATCATCGCCGCGACCGAGGGCAACGCCGACGGCCGCCGCCTGACCCTGCGCAACCGGTCGGGCAGCGACCGCACGATCGAGGTCACCTCCTATGGCGAGATCGTGCTGGACCAGCCCGAAGGCGACCGCGCCCATCCGGCATTCTCCAGGATGTTCGTGCGCACGGAAATCCGCGAAGGCGGCGCGCTGATCGTCGCCGAACGCCGACCGCGCGACCCGAAGGGGACGCACCGCTATCTGGCGCATCTGGTGGCCGGCCCCCTGGGCGCCTTGACCCCCGCGGCCGAGGCCGAAACCGACCGGCGCGCCTTTCTGGGACGCGGGCGGTCGCTGGCGGATGCGGCGGCCTTCGATCCCGGTGCGACGCTGGGCGGCTCGCAGGGCTTCACGATGGACCCGATCTTCGCCATCCGCCGCCGCGTGCGGGTTCCGGCGGGCAAGACGGTGTCGCTGACCTTCTGGACGCTGGTTGCCGACAGCGCGGCCGAACGTGATCGGCTGGCCGCGCATTACGCCCGTCCTGCCGTCTTCGACCACGAGCTGCGGCTGGCCTGGACCTATTCCCAGGTACAACTGCGCCATCTGGACGTGACGCTGGAGGACGCCCGGATGTTCCGCGCCTATGCCGCGCTGCTGGTCTGGCCTGACCTGCGGATGGCGGCCCCGCCCCGGCGCCGGACCGAACTGGGCCGGCAGAGCGGCCTGTGGCCGCTGGGCATTTCCGGCGACAACCCCATCCTGCTGCTGCGCATCGACAACGAGGCCGATCTGCCGATCGTCCGCAAGGCGCTGCGGATGCATACTTTCCTGCGCACGCGCGGCGTCGTCCACGACATCGTCATCCTCAACGAACGCGCCACCTCTTATGTGCAGGACCTGCAGCACGGCATCCAGTCGCTGTGCGACGCGGCCATGATGATGACGGGTCAGTCCGAACCGCGCTATATCCATGTCGCCCGCCGCGACCAGATCAGCAAGGAAAGCTTCGACACGCTGGTGTCGGCCGCGCGCATCGTGCTGCACACCCGCAACGGCAAGCTGTCCGAACAGCTGGACCGCCTGCGGGAAGAGCCGGCCCTTGCCCCCGCCCCGGCCCGCCCGCG
>CALLYR010000573.1 GCA_937859005.1 uncultured Paracoccus sp.
GGAACCGGCTGCGGCTGAGCTGAAGAAGGAACCCCCGCAGCAGTTCGGGTCCGCTGGCGCTCCTGCGGTCCAGCCGGTTCATGCGCTCCAGCATCATGGCCCAGCTGGCGATCCTGAACGGGCTGGGCGCGCGGTCGATCTGGCGCAGCGCGTCCTCGTCCGAGCCCGTCACCAGGTCGCGGACCGCCCTGAGATCGATGACGACCCCGTCCGCGGAGTGGTGCGGATTGCCGTAATCGTTCAGGATCTGGTGCCCGCTGGCGGAACCGCCCAGGAAGAACAGATCGAAATCCGGGCGGTCCCCGGTGCGGGTCCAGCGCCGCTCGGCCGTCCACAGAAAGCTGTGCAGCAGCCGCTCTTCCAGCAGGCGGGCCGAGACCCCCTGGCGCAGGAAGACAAGAAAGGACGGGGCATGGTTCGCGAACGGTTCCGCGAAATGCGCCATGATCCGGCGCTCAAGTTCCTCCAGCGTCACTTCGCGGCTGTGGCCGGGGTCGGTCAGCAGTCGCGCAGTCGCGCCCTCGCCCTCGATCACCGCAAAGCGCGGAAAGCGCGCGGCCTCGAGCGCGAGCAGCTTCGGCGTATTGAAAAGCCACGCGTGCTTGTTTTCCAGATACCGGCGCAGTTCGCTGTCGGCGTCATGGGAATTGCTGAGCATGCTGACGGGCCGCTTGCGATAGAGAAGCAGCGGCCGGGCCGCGGAATGGCCGCGGAACCCCTGCCGCGCCGCCGAAAGCCAGAAATCCCAGTCCTCATAGCCGCGCTTCATGTCCTCGTCGAAGCGCACGCCTGCGTCAAGGACGCGGCGGCGGATCAGGCTGCCCGCCTCGCACAGGTTGATGCGCGCGTGAAACAGCAGGTCCGGGTCCCGGTCGGTGATGTAATGGCCCTGCTGGCCGAAGAAATCGAAATCCGGATAGAACCAGTCGGCCTCTGGCTGGCTGTCCAGAAGCCGCTGCATCGCCATGCCCGCGCCCGCCGCCAGCATGTTGTCGGCATCCAGCAGGAACAGCGCCTCGATATCGGGATCGGTCGCGATGGCGGCGGCGATGCCGCGGTTGCGGGCGGCGCTGAGCCCGCCGTTGCGGCCATGCAGGACCCGGATCCGGTCGCCCAGCAGGGCCTGCCAGGCATTCAGGCTTTCGCGGGTTTCCGCAAAGGTGCAGCCGTCGTTCACGACGATCAGGCGGCTGATGGTCCCGGTCTCGATCTCGTACTGGACCGATGCGATGGCGTCGTCGATCAGCACCGGATGGCCCTTGACCGGAATGACCACGCTGACGACTTTCGGTCCCGTCCGGTGG
>CALLYR010000574.1 GCA_937859005.1 uncultured Paracoccus sp.
CCCGCCGCCGCGAACCCCGCCGCATCCCCCGGCAGCGGGACCGTGCCGGCGCGGAAGCCGGACACGAACAGCACCGGCAGCGCAGGCTGGCTTTCGCGCAGCCGCGCCGCCAGCGCAGGCCCGTCCAGCACCCCGGGCATCACGCAATCCGTCACCAGCAGATCGATGGCCGGGGGATCAATGTCGCGGGCCGCGTCGTCCCCGCTGGCATGGGCGCAGACGACGCAGCCCAGTTCCTCCAGCATGCCGATGGACAGGCTGCGCAGTTCGGCATTGTCCTCGACCAGGGCCACGCGCAGGCCGGTCAGCGTCTCGGCGGGAATGTCCCGGGATTCGGCCGCGGCGGCGGCAACGGCGTTCTCGGGTGCGGGGGGCAGATACAGATGGATCGAGGTGCCGGCCCCCAACTCGCTTTCGATGCACAAGCCCCCGCCCGACTGCCGCAGAAAGCCATAGATGGAACTGAGCCCCAGCCCGGTGCCCCGGCCCGGCGCCTTGGTGGTGAAGAACGGCTCGAAGGCGCGGGCCTGGGTCGCCGCATCCATGCCGGTGCCGGTATCCGCGATCGTCAGCCGGATATAGCATCCCGGCGGCACGCCGATGCCGGCGGCCTGTTCGGCGTCCAGGTCGGCCAGCCGGGCGGATACGGTCAGCCGGCCGCCGTCGGGCATGGCGTCGCGCGCGTTGACGGCCAGATTGACGATCGCGCCTTCCAGTTGCGAGGCGTCCAGATGAACCGGCGGCAGGCCGGGATCGGTGTCCACCTGCGTGGTCACCCGTTCCCCCAGAACCCGTTCGAACAGCCCGCTCAGCCGCGCCAGTTCGCCCGCGATGTCGATCAGCCGGGGCTGCAGGGCCTGGCGGCGGGCAAAGCCCAGCAGCCGCTTGGTCAGGTCGGCGCAGCTTTGCGCGGCCTGCATCGCCAGTTCCAGCCGGCCGCGGCTGCGGTCGTCCAGTTCGCCCCGGTCCAGCCCCCGGTCGAGCGAGCCGATGACGACGCCCAGCATGTTGTTGAAATCATGGGCTATGCCGCCTGAAAGCTGCCCGATCGCTTCGAGCTTCTGGGCATGGGCCAGCTGTTCCTCCAGCCGCTTGCGCGCGGTCACGTCGGTGACGACGCCGTAAACCGTGGGCCCGTCCTCGCCCTCGCGCAGTTCGCCATGTTCCAGCATCCAGCGTTCGTCGGCGCCGTGGCCCAGGCGATATTCGATGTCATAGGTGCGGGCCGCCGTCAGCCCGGCCAGCGCGGCCTCCAGACGGGGGCGATCGTCGGGATGGAC
>CALLYR010000575.1 GCA_937859005.1 uncultured Paracoccus sp.
GCCAGCCGTGCGCCCGACCGGCGCGACGATCGCGAGCCGGCCGAGCCGCGCCGCCGCGACCAGGGGCGCGAGAGCGCGCGCGAAGGGACGCGCGACCGTTACCGCGATCGCGGCCCTGCCCTGGCCGGGATGGGCGATCATGTTCCCGATTTCATGCTGACGAGCTTCCGCCCCTCGCTGGCCGCAACCGAGGCCCGCATCGCCGCCGCCGAAGCCGCCGAGGCGCCGCAGGCCGAGGCATCCGCCGTCACCCCCTGGGCAGAAGCGCCCGCCGCCGTTGCCCTTGCAACAGATGTCCCGTCACCCGCAACCGCCCTGCCCGCATCCGAACCTGCCCCTGCCGCCGAGGCCGAGGCTGCGGCAGAGCCCCCCAAGCCCAAGCGTGCCCGCAGCCGCCGGAAAAAGCCCGAAGCGGCAGCCCCCGCCGATACCGCCGATACCGGTGCATCCGCCTCGGAATCTGCAGCTCCCGAGCCGGATGCCGCGGTCACCCCGGGGGCCGCAGCAGATGCGGTCCCGGAGGCCGAGCAGGATCACGACCCCGTCCCGGCGGCAGACGCATCTCTCGTTCCGGCTTCCGAGGGTCAGACCGGCCGCGCCCCTGACGAGGCCACGGCTGACGCCAGCGGAACAGCCCCTGCGCCTGCCGCATCCGGCCCGGCGCCTGCCGGGGCTGGCGACGTACTGCCCCTGACCGGGGCAGAGACGCCCCGGCCGGCCGGCCCTGACGGCCAGGGATCCGGCGCCGGCTCCGCTGTTCCCGATGCCACTGGGCAGGCGGACGAGCGCGGCACTGCTGAGCCGCAGGACGATTCCGCCACGCGCGGGCCGGACGCGCCGTAACCGCCGCCGCGGCCGACTTGCAGCATATGTGCGTTATCCGACGGTTTCCCCACCGCCAGCTGTTCCATCTGCTGGCGGTGGATTTCGCATTCGGGGCGGTCGCCGCCCTGGGGCAGGCCCCATGGGGCCTGTGGCCGCTGACCGTCATGGCGATGGCGGCTGTGCTGTGGCGCGTATCCGGAGCGGACAGCCCCCGCGCCACCTTCCTGCGGGCCTGGGCGGCAGGGGCCGGGCATTTCGCGCTGGCGCTGTTCTGGATTGTCGATCCCTTTCTGGTCGAGCCTGAGATCCATGGCTGGATGGCACCCTTTGCGCTGGTCCTGATGGCGTTGGGGGGCGGGCTGTTCTGGGCCGCCCCGGCCTGGGCCGCCCATCGGCTGGGGTCCGGCTGGCGGCACCGCGCGCTGCTGCTGGCGGTGCTGGTGGTGCTGTCGGACTGGGCGCGCGGCTGGATCTTCACCGGCTTTCCCTGGGCGCTGACCGGCCATGTCTGGATCGGCACGCCTGCCGCGCAGATCGCCGCCTGGGGGGGTGCGCTTATCCTGTCCGCGCTGACGATGGCCGCATCCGCGCTGCCGCTGTGGGGGCTGCGCGGCGCGGCGTCATGGCGGGGACTGGGGCGCGGCGGCGTCCTGTCGGCGATGCTGGTCGCAAGCGCCTGGTTCGCGGGGCTGGCGCGGCTGGCCGAGCCTGCGCCGCCCGCGACCGGGATCGTCCTGCGGCTGATCCAGCCCCATGCCGACCAGACCCGGAAATGGGACCCCGAATGGGGGGCCGTCTTTTACAACCGGCTGCTGGAACTGTCGGCCGGACCTCTCGATCCTGCGTCCGGCAGGGCGCAGGGGCGGCCCGATGCGGTGATCTGGCCGGAAACGGCGGTGCCGTTCCTGCTGGATCAGGCCGGCCCCGCCCTGCCCCAGATTGCCGCCGCATCCGGCGCCCCCACGCTGGCGGGCATCCAGCGGTCCGACGGGCTGGCGTGGTTCAACAGCCTTGCCGTCCTCACCGGCGAGGGACAGGTAGGGCCGGTCTATGACAAGTTCCATCTGGTCCCCTTTGGCGAATACATCCCGTGGGGCGATGCGCTGGCCCATCTCGGCATCACCGCCTTTGCCGCACAGTCGGGCAACGGCTATGCTTCGGGTCCCGGACCGCAGGTCATGGACTTGCCCGGC
>CALLYR010000576.1 GCA_937859005.1 uncultured Paracoccus sp.
GCAGCCATATCCGCCTGCAATCCCTGCAGGGCCGGGCCAAGGCGGATGCCGCGCTGGCCGACTGGCGCAAGGATTTTCCCGAAGCCGGCCTGTGGGAACTGCCGAACGGCTGGTTCGCGGTGACGCTGGGCCCGCTGGCCGAGGACACCGCCAAGGCGTGGCTCGGCGCCTTCAGGGCAGCTGGTCGGGCGCCCAGGGATGCCTTTGTGGCGGGCGACGACAAGCTGGGCCGCGCTGTCGATCCGGGCCGCGCGCCCGACCTGCCCGCGCCCGGTTCGGCCGAGATGCCGCCGCTGGATCAGGTGCAGCGCGCGCTGCGCTGGGCGGGCTTCTATGACGGGCCCATCGACGGCAAGGACGGGCCGAAGACGCGCGACTCCATCGCCGCGGAAATCGTGGCCGAACGCGCCGCCCCCGATGCGGCCAGCGCCATGCAGGCGCTGATCGACCGGCGCATGGCATGGCGCGAGCGGATGGGCCTGACCCGGCTGGACGATCCGCAATCGGGGCTGTCGGTAATGGCGCCGATGGACCGGCTGGAATTCCTGCGCAACGACCAGGGCCTGTCGATCTATGGGCCGAAGGACGGCTCGGGCGCGGCGCTGATCCTGTATTCCGCGCCCGGCGGGCAGCAGGAGATGCTGGATTTCACCGGATTGGTGACGGCGCTGGGCTGGGTGCCGCAGCCCGAACGGCGGATCACGCCGGGCCATGCCGCGCTGATCGGCCGCAACGACACCCATATCGGCCAGGCCGAGGCGCGGGTCGTGGACGGCCGGGTCGAAGGCCTGGTCCTGCTCTGGCCGGTGATGGATGCGGCCGACCAGCCGCGCATCGCCGCCGAACTGATCGACAGCCTGACCCGCAGGACCGCGCCGGAACCGTCGGCCCAGGGCGGCGCCTTGCCGGCAGGGGCCCTGCCCGCCCCGGCGGCTGCGGCCCCGGTCAACAGCCCTGCGGCTACGGCCCCTGCCGGAAACTGATCCGCTATTGCCGCCAGAACCGCGGCATCAGCACGACCAGCACGGTGATCAGTTCCAGCCGGCCCAGATACATGCCGAGGATCATCAGCCATTTGGCCGTCGCGGGAAACTGCGCGACTCCGCCGTTCGCGGTGACCTCGGGCCCCCAGATCGGCCCCACATTGGCGATCGAGGTCCAGCCCGCGGTCAGCGCCGTGCGCGGATGCAGCCCAGTGAAGGCCAGCGCCACCACCAGCACGGCCAGGGACAGCAGGAACATGGTGAACAGCGCCATGACCGAATTGACCACCTCGGGGGTCAGGCGGCGGCCCTGCAGACGCAGCGGCTGGACCCGGTGGGGCGACTGCATCTGCGCAAGCTGCGCCCGGACCGCCTGGAACAGCACCTGATAGCGGAACACCTTGATCGAACAGCAGGTCGATCCGGTGCAGCCGCCGATCAGTCCGGCCATGATCAGCAGGACAAAGGACAGATGCCCCCACTGGGTCACGTCGGACGACGCAAAGCCGGTCCCCGAAATGATCGTGACCACGTTGAAGGATACTTCGCGCAGCATCCCGACCGAGGGCTCGCCCCCCAGCCACAGCGTGCGGTAAAGTACGATCGTTCCCGTGATCGCCGCGACGATGCCCAGGAAGGCCCGGATCTGGCTGTCGCGCCAGATCGGCTCGGCATCGCCCTGCATCAGCTGGACCATGCGGATGAAGGGCAGCGACGCAATCAGCGTGAACACTGTCGCCGCATATTGCTGGGCGGGCGAAAAGGCGCCGAAGCTGGCGTCGCGGCTGGAAAACCCGCCGGTGGCGCAGGTGGACATCGCATGGACCACCGCATCCAGCCCCGGCATCCCCAGCGCCGCATAGGAGGCCGCGCAGCCCAGCGTCAGCAGGACATAGACCTGCGTCAGCTGCCCCGCGATCGACCCCGCGCGCGGCAGCATCTTGCCCCCGGTGTCGAAGCCTTCCGACCGGAAGAACTGCATCCCGCCGACCCGCATCACCGGCATGAACACCATCGCCACCACGACGATCCCCAGCCCCCCGGTCCAGTGCAGCAGGCCGCGCCACAGATGCGTGCCCGCTGGCAGGCCGTCCAGGCGGACAAAGGCGGTGGCGCCGGTCGTGGACATGCCCGACATCGCCTCGAACATCGCATCGGTGATCGTGGCCCCCGGTTCGCCCAGCATGAAGGGCAGCGCCCCCACTGCCGGCAGCACCAGCCACAGCGACGATGTCAGCAGGAACGCCTGTTCCACTGTCAGCCCGGAATCGGGGCGGCGCGTGGCCGAGGCCACCAGCCCGCCCAGCACGACCGCGGCAACCCCCGCCTGCAGGAATCCCTGCCAGTTCGCATTGCCCTGTGCCCAGTCCAGCGCCATCGGCAGCGCCATCAGGCCGCCCATGGCGACGGCCAGCTTGGACAGGGCGTGGACGACGGGGCGGATGTCGATCATGGGGCCTGACTGCCCGTCCCGCAGGGACCGGTCAAGCGCGGCGATGGGGGACAGAGCCCCGGCCTGGACGGGCCGCGGGGATGCGGGCGCCCGCCAGGGGGGATGCTGACGCGCCGCCATGTGCCCGCCCCCGGCGCGAAAAGACCGGCGTGCCGCCGGGCCGCCAGCCACGCCGCCGCTTGCGCGGGACGCGCGCGCCGCCTATAGATCGGTTTCGCGCGGGTGTAGCTCAATGGTAGAGCAGCAGCCTTCCAAGCTGAATACGTGGGT
>CALLYR010000577.1 GCA_937859005.1 uncultured Paracoccus sp.
GATCGACTGGTCCCCCGCACCGGCGCGGGGACTGAGCCCGGATCGCCGGGGGCAGCCGCACACTGCGCCAAAAGGCGCATCGGCAAGCTCTGGGGCAGTGGAGGAATTCGCTTTTGACCCCGCGCGGATCGAGGCGCATTTCCAACCGCAACTGTGCTGTCATACCGGGGCCGTCACGGGGTTCGAGATGCTGGCCCGGCTGCGCGATCCGCACCGCGGCCTGCGGCGTCCCGCCGAGTTCCTGCCCGGCCTTTCGCCCGACCAGTCGCAGGCGCTGACCCGTGCCATGCTGGTGCAAGGGTTGGCGGCGCTGCGGCATTGGGATCGTGCTGGACATGCGGTCGCGACCGTGGCGCTGAATGTTGCGGGCGGCGATCTGACGGGGCCGTATTTCGCCGACAGCGTTCTGTGGGAACTGGACCGGCAGGACATCCCTCCCGCCCGGCTGGTCATCGAGGTGATGGAGGAACTGTCCCCGCTGGAAGCGCCCCGGCTGGTGGACGAAAACCTGCGCCGTCTGCGCGCGGCGGGCTGCCGCATCGATCTGGACGATTTCGGCACCGGCCATGCCAGCCTCGATGCGATCCGCAGGCTGGGGGTCCACCGGGTCAAGATCGACCGCAGCTTTGTCACCGGCTGCGACCGCGATGCCGACCAGCAGCGGACGATCCTGGCGGTTCTGGCGCTGGCCGAGCATCTGCGGCTCGAAACCCTGGCCGAAGGGGTGGAAACGGCGGGCGAACACGCTTTTGCCGCCCAGATCGGCTGCAGCCATGTGCAGGGCTATGCCGTCGCCGCGCCGATGCCCCTGACCGAGACGGACGGTTTTCTGGCACAATGCCGTGCGCAGGCGGCCGAACTGCCCCTGTTGCGCCGGAGGGCGTGACAGGGGTGCCAAACCGCCGCAGCACGGGCGGCGCACAAGGGCGATGTGAGAGGAGGCAGGGAAAGCCGGCCCGGCGGCTTTTCATTGCATCCAAGGGCGTTCAGGACCTCTCGGGGCGGGCAAGCTGCGGTCATGCCGGGCAATCCTCGATGCAGGTGCCGAAACTCTGGCCGGAAAGCCTGCCCACCGCTTCGGCCGCCCAAGGGCATGGGCATGGCAAGGCGCAACAGCCGCATGGGCTCGGCCATGGCATCCGCTTGGGCGGGCCAAAGAGCGGCCCGTCGTCCCGCGGCTCAGACCACCTCGCAACCTTCCGTTTCAGGCCAATGGGCAAAGGGCAGCACCTCGCCCGCGCGCCGGCTTTCGGCCACGCGGTCCAGATCGACCTCGGCCTTGATCCAGCCGGGACGGTCCATCTCGCCCTCTGCGACGATCCCGGTTTCCGGCCACAGCCCGTCAGGGGGTGCATAGATGGCGGCGCGGCCGCGGTTTTCGTCGATGGCCGGGTTCCATTCGCAGGGGCCGACAGTGGGGGCCTGGACGACGACGCACTGGCTTTCCAGCGCCCGTCCCATCGCCCCGATCCGCACCCGGTTGAAGCCCGCCACCGTGTCGGTGCAACTGGGGACCAGCAGGATCTCGGCCCCCGCCTCGGCCAGCCGCCGCGCCAGCAGCGGGAATTCGCTGTCATAGCAGATGGTGACGCCCAGCCGGCCCACGGGCGTATCGAACAGCCGCAGGCCGGGGGCGGCGACCACGTCCCAGTCCTCGCGTTCGAACCGGGTCATCACCTGCTTGTCCTGATGCCCGATCCGTCCCTGCG
>CALLYR010000578.1 GCA_937859005.1 uncultured Paracoccus sp.
CTGACTGGCTGCTCCGGCTCAGGGGCTGGAACCACGGCGGAGGCTTCGTCCGGGGCTGCCGGGACAGCTTCGGACGCCTGCGGCTGTGCCGCCTCGCGTTCGGCCAGCGCGCGGGCAATATCCGCGTCCGAAGGCGCGGCGGCCTCGGGTTCCTCTGCCTGCACGTCTGCCTGAGCGCGGTTCTCAGCCTTTCCCTTGTCCTTATCGGCTTTTTCCTTGTTCTTGTCCTTTTCCTTGTCCTTTTTTCCTGCCTCGACGGAGGCGGCGGGTTTCTGCTCACTGTCCGCCGCTTGGGCAGCGGCGGCCGCTTCGGGTTCCGGATCGGCAGGAGCCGAATCGGGCAGGATCACGGGTACATCCCCCGCCCCTTCGGCCTGGGCCAGCCTGATCCCCTTGTCCTTCCCGTTGCCGGTTGCGTCGCCCTCCTGCGCCTTTGCCGCCTTGCCCGCACCGGCCTTGCGGCTCTGCTGCCCCGCCGGGGCGAGGATGATCTTGCCGTCCTCGGCCAGTTGGACGGCGATGCCGCCCGGCGTCAGAAAGGCCGTCTTGTCCGCACAGGGACGCGGCTCGCCGGTGGCGCAGGTCAGCTGTCTGGGCCGCAGGCCCGCGTTCAGTTCGTCCCGCAGTTCGGCCGCAAGGCCCGGCATGTTCCCGGCCCGGACCGGGCCCAGCCGGGCAGCGTCGGCGGCCGCAAGGATCGTTTCGGCGGCGGCAAGCTGCGGCAGCCCGATCGAAAGACAGACGGCGAGTGCGGTGGAGTTCTGAAAGATGCGGCGCATTTCGGGTCCTTGTCTTTGGTTTTCACCCGCATGCCGCGCCGGGGGGCAGGACATGGGATGCCTTGATGCAATGAACCACGAAACCGCGCGCATGTTCCCCCAAACCCGCGTGAGCGGGTCGTGAACGCCCCGGTCCGGATGCGCTGGTCGCGGAAAAGGTGAACTTGTTGCGATACAAGATCGTCGCACTGGCGGGATTGTGTCCCTGAGCACCTCGCCGCTATCCTGCGCAAAACCCACGAAGGACACAGCCATGGCTGCCACGCTGAAACCCAAGGACGCCCCCGATCTGGGCCGTTTCGACTGGGAAGACCCCTTCCGGCTCGAAGATCAGCTGAGCGAGGAGGAGCGGATGCTGCGCGACGCCGCCCGCGCCTATGCGCAGGAAAAGCTGCAGCCGCGCGTCATCGCCGCCTATCGCGAGGAGCGCACCGACCCCGCGATCTTCCGCGAGATGGGGGACATGGGCCTGCTGGGCGTGACCGTCCCCGAGGAATACGGCGGAATCGGCGCATCTTACGTCGCCTATGGCCTGATCGCGCGCGAGGTCGAGCGGGTGGATTCCGGCTATCGCTCGATGATGTCGGTGCAGTCGAGCCTCGTGATGTATCCGATCCATGCCTATGGGTCCGAGGAACAGCGGCGGAAGTATCTGCCGAAACTGGCCAGCGGCGAATGGATCGGCTGCTTCGGCCTGACCGAGCCTGACGCCGGGTCCGACCCTGCCGGCATGAAGACCACCGCGAAGAAGACCGCAAACGGCTATGTCCTGAACGGGTCCAAGATGTGGATTTCCAACAGCCCCATCGCGGATGTCTTTGTCGTCTGGGCGAAATCGGACGCGCATGGCGGCAAGATCCGCGGCTTTGTGCTGGACAAGGGCGCGAAGGGCCTCAGCGCGCCCAAGATCGAAGGCAAGCTGTCCTTGCGCGCGTCCATCACCGGCGAGATCGTGATGGACGGCGTCGAGGTGGGCGAGGATGCGCTGCTGCCCAATGTCGAGGGGCTGAAGGGGCCGTTCGGCTGTCTGAACCGCGCGCGTTACGGCATCAGCTGGGGCGTGCTGGGCGCGGCAGAATTCTGCTTCCACGCCGCCCGCCAGTATGGCCTGGACCGCCACCAGTTCAAGCGGCCGCTGGCGAACACCCAGCTGTTCCAGCTGAAGCTGGCCAACATGATGACGGAAATCGCGCTGGGGCTGCAGGCCAGCCTGCGCGTGGGCCGTCTGATGGACGAGGCGCAGGCCGCGCCCGAAATGATCAGCCTGGTCAAGCGCAACAACTGCGGCAAGGCGCTGGAGATCGCGCGATGGGCCCGCGACATGCACGGCGGCAACGGCATTTCCGAGGAGTTCCAGGTCATGCGCCACGCCGCCAATCTGGAGACGGTGAACACCTATGAAGGCACCCATGATGTCCACGCCCTGATCCTGGGCCGGGCGATCACGGGTCTGCAGGCGTTCTTCTGATCCGGGCGGCCGGGCAGGCCGCGCAAAGGCCCGCGTTCCGCCCGAAAGGCGGTGCGCGGCATTTCGTCCGCCACGACAGGGCTTGAAAAGACCGGCGTTCCGCCGCATATCGCGGCAGCCCGCACAGACGCGGGCCCCATTCAGGAGAGATCATGGCCAAGGAAGAGATGCTCGAATTCCCCGGCGTGGTGAAGGAACTCCTGCCCAACGCGACGTTCCGGGTCGAGCTCGAAAACGGCCATGAGATCATCGCGCATATGGCAGGCAAGATGCGCAAGAACCGCATCCGCGTCCTGGCCGGCGACAAGGTGCAGGTCGAGATGAACACCTATGACCTGACCAAGGGGCGGATCAATTACCGCTTCAAGTAAGGCAGCAGTCCGCCCGCGGCTGGTGCTGGCCTCGGCCAGCCCGCGACGGCTGGAACTGCTGGCCCAGATCGGCGTCGTCCCCGACGCCGTCATTCCCGCAGATATCGACGAGACCCCCCGCCGGGCCGAGACGCCGCGCGCCTATGTCGCGCGCATGGCGGCTGAAAAGGCGCAGGCGGTCGTGGGTCTTGACGAGGGTGTCGTGCTGGCCGCCGACACCACCGTGGTCGCCGGCCGCCGCATCCTGGGCAAGCCCGCGGACGAAGCCGAGGCTGGGGCCTTCCTGAAGCTTCTGTCCGGGCGGCGGCACAGGGTGCTGACGGCCGTGACCGTGATCGCGCAGGGCCGGGCCCGCCACCGGATGGTGGAAACCATCATCCGCTTCCGCCCGCTGAATGCGGACGAGATCGGCGCCTATGTCGCGGGCGGCGACTGGCGCGGCAAGGCGGGAGGTTACGGCATCCAGGGGCCGGCTGCGGCCTTTGCCCCCTGGATGCAGGGATCGTTCACGGCGGTCGTCGGCCTGCCGCTGGCGGAAACCGCGACTTTGCTGGCAGCAGCCGGGGTGACGGGATGAAGGGACGCCAGATCGTCCTGGGGCAACTGTGGGGACGCGAGGCCGCGGCCCTGATGGTGGACGGCCAGTTGCAGGATCTGGCGCCGGATCTGTCCGCGCTGACCCCGCTGCCGCCGGGTGCTGTCTGCCGCGCGGTGGTGGACCGGCTGGTCAAGGGGCAGGGCGGGGTGTTCGTGCGCCTGCCCGAGGGCGAGCGCGGCTTCCTGCGCGGCGCCCACGGCCTGTCCGAGGGGCAGTCGCTGATCGTGCAGGTCACCGGCGCGGCCACAGCTGCCGATGCGCGAAAGATAGCCAACACTATCGCCACTTCACCCTTGGTGAAAACGGCGTTTGCCGGCGGCGACCCAAATTGGGGCCGAATCATGATGGCCACAGGGCGCAGCGGCGTCGAATTGCGGCAAGATCGCCTGGCGTTATGGATTGCCGCGCCCGACGGTGACCCGCTGGCCATCGTGCGCAACGGCACGCCGACCGATTATCGCGAGAGCGACGCCGCGGCCGTCTTCGCCCTGCCGGAGTTCATCGTCCATGTCGATCTGGGCGCCGGAACAGGAGAAGCCACGATCTGGACGACCGACCTGACCCACGACTATGTGACGATCAACGCGGACTATCGCACTTGATGCCGGGCCGGCGCTTGATCATTCCGACAACGAGATATTATGAGCAAGCTATGGGGCGGTCGATTCACCGGCCAGACCAACTCACTGGTTCATCGCTATAATGCCAGCATCAGCTTCGACGCGCGGCTATATGATGAAGATATAACCGGCAGCATTGCCTGGGCCGAGGCTCTGGCCGCAGCAGGGTTGCTGACCTCGCAAGAACAGGAGGCGCTCAGCAACGGTCTGGAAGCGGTGCGACTTGAGTTCGCCGAAGGGACATTCGTCATCCAGCCGGAGGACGAAGACATTCATTCGGCCGTCGAGCGGCGCCTCACCGAACTCGCAGGGCCGGTTGGCGGCAAGCTCCACACCGGCCGCAGCCGGAACGATCAGGTTGCCACAGACTTTCGCCTGTGGGTCATGCGCGCCTGCGCGATCCTCGACGCCCACCTCGCCAGGCTGCAAGCGAGCCTGGCTGACTCCGCTGAATTAGCGCTCAATCTGCCCATGCCGGGCTACACCCATTTGCA
>CALLYR010000579.1 GCA_937859005.1 uncultured Paracoccus sp.
GTCGGCGGCGGCATCGGCGCGGACGCGCTCGCGCTCGATCAGCTTGACCTGCAGGCCGGTGCGCGATTCCAGCATCTGCGCGACCGACAGCCCGACCCGCCCGCCCCCCACCACGACCACGCGGCGCACCGGCTGCGCGGGCCGGCCAAAGATGTCCAGCGTGCGCGCCACATCCGTGACCGGCGTCACCACATAGGCCAGATCGCCCGGCATCAGCCGGTTGTTCGGTTCCGGCGCAAACAGGCGGGTGCCGCGCCGGATGCCGACGACGACCGCGCCCAGACCGTAAAAGGTCTCGTCCAGCTGGCGCAGGGGAGTGTGCAGGATCGGGCAGCTGTCGGTCAGCGCCAGTCCCAGCATCCGCACCCGCCCGTCCATGAAGCTTTCGGTGTCGAAGGTGGTCGGCGCGTCCACCCGCCCCACCGCAGCCAGCGCGATTTCCTGTTCGGGATTGATGACCACGTCGATCGGCAGGTGGTCCGAGCGATAGAGATCGGCATAGCGCGGGTCCAGATAGGCGCCCGCCCGCAACCGGGCGATGCGGCGCGGCACGCCGAACATGGCATGGGCGATCTCGCAGGCCACGATGTTGACCTCGTCCGAGGCCGTGGCCGCGATCACCAGGTCGCAATCGGCCGCCCCCGCCCGGTCCAGCACCTCGGGATGGCTGGCATGGCCCACGATGCCCTGCACATCCAGCGCGTCATTGGCCTGACGGATCAGGGCTTCGTCCCGGTCGATCAGCACGATGTCGTTGTGTTCGCCCGCCAGCAGCCGGGCGATCTGCCAGCCGACCTGGCCCGCGCCGCAGATGATGATCCTCATGCCGCCGTCTCCGTGGCCCGTACCGATGCTTAGGCCGAAGCCGGCGGCCGGGGCAATGCCGGACCGCGAGGGGTGCGCGTGGACGGGACGAGGCCCGAAGGGCGAAATGCCGCATTGTCCCGGCGGGCGCGCATGGGCAGGTGTGCGGACCGCATCGCGGCCCCGCAATCGCCCGCGCTGTCGTGCCTGTCATCAGCCCTGCCATCCCCACCCGGTGTCTTGCGCATCACCGGCCTTTCCTTGCCGTGGCGTGACGTCATGCACCGGGCCGCGCACAACCCTTGAACTCGTGCCCTCGGCTTTGGTTCTTTTGCCCGTGCCAGCCTTCGGTTTCGCCGCGCGCCGTGGGCGCACAGCCCAAGGCCGGCGGCCACGGATGCGAGGGATGCAAGCGCGCCGGGCGCTCACTCCTCGCGGAAGGCGCGGACGAAGTAATCGGTCAGCGGCTTGAGCAGATAGGCCAGGGGACTGCGTTCGCCGGTCTGGATATAGACCTCGACCGGCATGCCGGGGATCAGGGCCAGATCGCCCAGCTTGGCGCGCTGGTCGGGAGGAATCGTCACCTCGGCGCGGTAATACTGCATCTGCGTGGCCTGATCGACGACCGCGTCGGCCGACATCTGCACCAGCCGCCCGTCGATTTCCGGCGTGGTGCGGCTGGAAAAGGCGGAAAAGCGCAGCTTCACATCCTGACCCACGCTGACTTCGTCGATGTTGATCGGGGGCACGCGGGCCGCAATCACCAGAGGGCGATCCTGCGGGATCAGGAACATGATCGGATCGGCGGGCCGGATGACGGATCGGGGCGTTGTCACCTGCAACTGATGCACGATCCCCGAGACCGGCGCGCGGATGTCCAGCCGCGCGATCTGTTCGGTCAGCGCCCGGCGGCGTTCGGCCAGTTCCAGTTCGCGATAGCCCAGGTCGCGCAGTTCGGTTTCCGCGGTCTCGCGCCGCTCGGCCGACTGCTTCAGCTTGGTGATGCCGATTTCGGTCAGGCGGGTCTCGCCCTGGGCGCGCGTGGCCTTGGCCTCGCCCAGACGGCCGTCGAGGCTGGCCGCCTCGCGTTCCAGGGCCAGCACGCGCGGGGCCTGCGCCAGACCCTTTTCCAGCAGGCTGCGCTGGTCGGTCAGTTCCTCTTCGATGAAGCCGCGCTGCTGGTTCAGGGCCTCGGTCTGGGCGTCGATGCCCTCGATCTGCTGCCGCACCTGCTGGGCCTGCTTGTCGAGCTGGCCAAAGGACTGGGCCAGCGTGTCGCGGCGCGATTCGAACAGGCTGGCCTGTCCGTCCATCATCGCCTGAAGCTCGGGACGGTCGACAGCCAGGCGGCGCAATTCTTCCGGGAAATCGATGGTGGGACGGTCGACGCGTTCGGCCTCCAGCCGGCCGCGGCGGGCGAGGGTTTCGAAATACTGGCCCTCGACGATGGCGAGTTCGGTGCGCAGCAGCGTCCCGTCCAGCCGGATCAGCGTGTCGCCGGCCTGAACCCGGTCGCCTTCGC
>CALLYR010000580.1 GCA_937859005.1 uncultured Paracoccus sp.
CCGCCGCCACTTCCTCGACCGTGCGGGGCGCGGCGACCAGACCGGCCCGGCCCCGGTAACGGCCCCGGGGTTCGTCCAGATAGCGGTCGTCCGTCGGTCGCAACACGCCTTGGGGCAGCATCGCGGCGAGACGCTCGTCGGCAGGGTTCAGCATGTCGTTCAGGCTCCGATCCCCTTGCATCCTTGCGTCAATGCGCGTCGCTGCGCCCGCGTCGGTCGCCGCGCAGGCTGGAATACAGCACGTGATTGCGCCAGCGGCCATTGATCTGAAGATAGCCTTGCGCCACGCCTTCGTATTTGAAGCCGGATTTCTCCAGCACCCCGCGCGAGGCGGCGTTTTCCGGCAGACAGGCGGCCTCGATCCGCGACAGGTCGAGCGGGCCGAAGGCATGGGTCACGACTGCGCCGATCGCCTCGCGCATATAGCCCTGACGGGCGAATCGGGCCCCGATCCAGTATCCGATCGTGCCCATCTGCGCCGGCCCCCGCCGGATGTTGTCCAGCGTGATCGCCCCCAGCAACGCCCCGTCATGGCGAATCAGGAACAAGGGCAGCGCGGACCCGGCCCGGCTGGCGCGGTGCGCCCAATAAACGCGGTTGGTAAAGGCACGCCGCGACAGGTGATCGGCGTGCCAGACAGGTTCCCACGGGATCAGAAAGGCGCGGCTTTCGACGCGCAGCGCCGTCCACGCGCCAAAGTCGCCATGCGCCGGAAGGCGCAGCACCATCCGCTCGGTCTCCAGCCGGGGCGAGCGGCGGCGCCCGAACATCAAGCGGCGAGCCGCTCGGCCAACGTCTCGCGCGCGGGCGCCTTTTGCACGGGGCCATAAAGCGCAAGCGCCAGCCGCGCCGCCGCGATCATCCGGGCGGCATGGTCGCGCACATCGGCCGTCGTCACGGCGTCGATCCGCTCTGCCACCTCGACCGCGTCCGGGACGCGGCCCCAGATCGACAGCGCGCGGGCAATCCGTTCGGCCTGGGCCGAGGGGCTTTCCAGCCCCATCAGCAGTCCGGCCTTGAGCTGCGCGCGGGCGCGGGCGATTTCTGCATCGGCGATATCCTCGGCCGAGCGGCGGATCTCGTCGATGGTCAGATGCGCCAGATCGGCCACCTGATCGCCCGAGGTGCCGGCATAGATCGTCACCATCCCGGTGTCGTCATGGAACCCGGACTGCGCGAAGATGGAATAGCACAGGCCCCGCTCCTCGCGGATCTTCTGGAACAGGCGCGACGACATCCCTCCGCCCAGCGCCGCCGTCCAGATCTGCGCGGCATAGAAATCGGCCCCCTGATAGCCCGGCCCTTCGAAAGCCAGCGCGAAATGCGCCTGTTCCAGCCGCTTGACGCGGCGCTGTTCGGTCCCCTGCCAGCGCGCGGGTTCGCGGCTGATGCCCAGCAGCGGCGACAGATGGCCGAACATCTCTTCGGCCTGCCGCACGACGGCGTCGTGATCGACGGCACCCGCAGCCGCCACGATCATCTGGCCGGGGCCGTAATGTTCGCCGACAAAGCCGGACAGGTCGTCGCGGGAAAACCCGGCCACACGTTCGGCGGGGCCGAGGATCGTGCGGCCCATCGCCTGATCGGGATAGGCGGCCTCTTGCAGCCAGTCGAAGATCACGTCGTCGGGCGTGTCCAGCGACTGCCCGATTTCCTGCAGGATAACGCCGCGCTCGACCTCGATCTCGCGCTGGTCGAACACGGGGTTCAGCACGATGTCTCCGATCACGTCCAGCGCCAGCGCCACGTCGTCCGCCAGAACGCGCGCGTAATAGGCGGTCACGTCGCGCGAGGTATAGGCGTTGATGTATCCGCCCACATCCTCGATCGCCTCGGCGATCTGCAGCGCCGTGCGCCGTGCCGTGCCCTTGAAGGCCATATGTTCCAGAAAATGCGCGATGCCGTTCTGGTCGGCGCGTTCGTCGCGGCCGCCCGCGTTGACCCAGACGCCGACGGATGCGGAATGAAGGCCCGGCATCAGCCGGGTGGCGATGCGCAGGCCGTTGGGAAGGGTGGTGATCTGGACGTCGTTCAAGCCGTTCTCCTCTCAAGGATCAAGGACTTAAGCGCCCCGGCATCGTTTTCAACCCGCGTCAGCCGTTCGGGCAGGTCGAACAGCCGCGCCATATGGGGCGGCAGGGCGGGACGGATGCCGATGGCCTGTTCGACGGCATCGGGAAACTTGGCCGGATGCGCGGTCGCCAGCGTGACCATCGGGGTGCCGGCCCTGCGGTGTTCATCCGCGACCCTGATCCCCACGGCGGTATGCGGACAGACGATTTCCCCTGTCTCGGCCCGGACCTTGGCGATGGTGGCCAGCGTCTCGGATTCGGACACGCGGCCGGACTCGTAAAGCTCGCGCAGATGTTCCAGCGCGCCCTGGCTGATGGCGAAGCCACCCTGCCGCAGT
>CALLYR010000581.1 GCA_937859005.1 uncultured Paracoccus sp.
GTCAGCGACCGGACATGCCGCGCCAGCGCCGGGTCGCCGCGGTCGGCGTAAAGCGCCAGCAACGCGGCCAGGGGTGCCCCGTCCTGTCCCGCCTCGGCCAGCGACAGATGGCTTGACGACAGCTGCGCCACCAGCCGCCATCCCGGATCATCGTTTCCGGCTGGACCCCCGCGCGGGGCCGTGCCGGACAGGCCGGGCTGCGGACGGCGCATCGGCGCAATCAGATCGACACGCATCACCGGCTCTCCGCCCTCGGGCGTCAGGCGCGGCGTGTCGTCCAGGATCGGCAGGTCACGGTTTGTGCAGAGCGCCCGGATATCCAGCCGCCGGGGCGCGGCCCCCCCAGTCCGCGAAAGCGATATCCATACGTCGTCACCGGCATAGGAACTGCGCATCTGGCCCCGGCTGATCTCGTCGGTCGCGGGCCGGCGCGGGCGGCGCTCCACCCACCACAGCGGGCCGTCCCGGCTTCGCGCCTCGGGGGCGTGGACGGGGCAGAGGACCCCGGCCTCGCCCTCGCGGTCGGCGTCGGCGACGCGGATCAGGCGATATATCTCGAAATCGCGGGTGCGGGCGCGGTCGGCATGGACCGGATGCGCCGTGGCGCGCGGGTCGAGATCGACGAAGTTGCATTCCTTCTCGAACAGGTTGACCAGGGGTGTTGCGAAAAGGCGGAAATCGCCCGGCACCAGTCCCGCCAGTTGCGGCTCGGGCCGGGACAGCAGCACGGCAAGTTCCAGCGCCATGCCGTCGCTGCAGTGGCGCACGGCCTGGGCAAGGCCGCCAAGGCGCAGGAAGTGGAAGCGCTCGGGCATCAGGAAATAGTCGCGCAGCAGGCGAAAGCCCTCGAAGCTTTGCCGGACGCGGGGGGTAAGGCCCTCGTCATCCTCGACGCCGACCAGGGCGGGCCGGGCGACGACATGCGCCGCGGCGCCAAGCCGGGCCGGGCGTGCGACGGCGGCGGCCGTGCTGCCGTGGATCGCATCGAAAAGCGCGGATGCGCGGGGACTGCCGGCGAAGCACAGGTCGATCCGGTCGAGCGCCAGCGCCGAAAGCGCGGCCGGTCCCGCCGCGCGCAGGGTCAGGCGCACCGCCGCCTCGGCCCCGCCGGACGGCATCGCGAGACCCGCGGCGGCCAGCGCGCCGCGGTCGGGCAGATACTCGGCCCCCTCCAGCGCGACCGGCCACAGCGTGACATCCTGCGCGGTGGTATAGGTCGCGCGCGTGGCCAGTCCTTCGCGCATGACGGCGCACAGCCGGGTGCCGCGGGGCACGCGATGTCCCGCAGGCATGGCC
>CALLYR010000582.1 GCA_937859005.1 uncultured Paracoccus sp.
TCGATCCTGCAGAGCGACTGATGACCGGTCCCGGCCGCGCGGACGCCGCCGGGGTCATGCTGGACGATCTGTGGGCGGGCCTGTTCGCCGGGATCGCCACCATGATTTCCGCCGGTATTTCCCACGGAGTGCTGATGTGATGGACAAACCCGAACTGAACCCCGACGACAAGCCCGAACTGACCCCGAAGGAGTTGTCCAAGGGCGAAGAGATCCTGACCACCATCGGTGACCGCGGCCTGATGATCGCCACCGCCGAAAGCCTGACCGGCGGGCTGATCATCAGCAAGCTGACCGATGTCGAGGGCTGTTCGAACTGCATCGACCGCGGCTTCGTCACCTATTCCGCCGAGGCCAAGCAGGAGATGCTGGGCGTGAAGGAGGAAACGATCGAGGCCCACGGCACCGTCAGCGAGGAGGTCGCGGCCGAGATGGCCTCGGGCGCGCTGGAACGGTCGCGCGCCCATGTGGCCATTGCCGTGACCGGCGTCGCAGGCCCCGGCACGGTCGAGGGCAAGCCCGAGGGTCGCGTCTGCTTCGGCTTGGCCGACAAGGACGGCGTGCGGACCGAAACGGTGGATTTCGGGCCCCTGGGCCGCGACCAGGTGCGCGCCGAGACGGTGAACCACGCGCTGAACATGCTGCTGGAGGCGGTGAAGTAAGCGGACCTTATCCGCGCAGGGCGGCGGCCAGCACGTCAAGGTCGGCGTCGGTCGTGGCCCAGCTTGCGACCAGCCGGATCGTGCCGCGGTCCGCATCGTCCCCCGGCAGCGGCCAGTCAGCCGCCCGCAGGCCCTCGTCGCGCAGCCGCGCGGTCAGGTCTCGCGGCAGGCGGACGAAGACTTCGTTCGCCTGCACGGGGACAGCGGGGGCAAAGCCCTGGGCTTGCAGCATCTTCGCCAGTTCCGCGGCGCTGGCATTGGCATGGGCGGCCAGCGACAGCCACAGATCGCCGTCCAGCCACGCCAGCATCTGCGCAGCCAGAAAGCGATGCTTGGACCACAGATGCCCCGCGCGCATCCGCCGGAACGGGAAATCCCGCGCGCGGGCGGGGTCGAAGATCACCACCGCCTCCAGCGCGAGGCAGCCGTTCTTGGTCGCTCCCAGCGACAGCGCATCGACGCCCGCGCGATGGGTCAGATCGGCCGGGGTGCTGCCTGTCGCCGCCAGCGCATTGGCAAGGCGCGCCCCGTCCATATGGACGGCCGGCCCCGCCTCATGCGCGATGCCTGCCAGTTCCGCCACCTGCGCCGGGTCATAGACGGTGCCCAGTTCCGTCGCATTGGTCAGCGACAGCACGGCGTTGCGGCCGTCATGCTCGTCGTCCTGCGGGTAAT
>CALLYR010000583.1 GCA_937859005.1 uncultured Paracoccus sp.
GACCGCGCAGTATCCCCCCTGCGGCGGCCCCCATGCCGATCGCCGCCCCCATCCCCGCCCCAAGGCCCGCCCCCATGCCGGTGTCGCGGTTCGAGGCGTTCAGCATCGCCTCGGCCTGCGCATACTGGCCAAAGCGGTTGAGGTCGCCCACGAGCCCCATCGAGGTGCGCTTGTCGAGCATGCGCTCGACCTCGTCGGGCAGGCTGATGTTTTCCACATAGAATTCGGGCAGGGTCAGGCCGTATTGGGCGACGGTGGGCTGGATCGCCTCGACCACCATCCGGCCCAGGTCCTGGGTATTGGCGGCCATGTCCAGCACCGGGATGCCGGAGCCCGCGATCAGGCGGGAAAATTCCTGTACGATCACGTTGCGCAGCTGATAGGTGATCTCGTCGGCGGTGAATTCGCCGTCGGTGCCGACGATTTCCGACATGAAGCGCGCGGGATCGGTCACGCGCATCGAATAGGTGCCGAAGGCCCGCAGCCGCACCGCGCCGAATTCGGGGTCGCGCGCCATGATCGGGTTGCGGGTGCCCCATTTCAGGTTGTTGAAGCGCGTCGTGTTGATGAAATAGATTTCCGACTTGAACGGGCTGCGGAACCCGTGGTGCCAGTGCTGAAGCCGGGTCAGCACCGGCATGTTGTTGGTTTCCAGCATATAGAGGCCGGGGCCGAACACGTCGGCCAGTTGCCCCTCGTGGACGAAGACGGCGGCCTGGCCTTCGCGGACCGTCAGCTTGGCGCCGTATTTGATCGCGTTGCCGCGGGTTTCGAAGCGCCACACCATCGTGTCGCGGGTGTCGTCGGTCCATTCGATGACATCGATGAACTCGCCGGTCAGGAAGTCGAGGATCGCCATGATAGGCCTCGTGCGGTGAGGGGCGGATTTGGTCACTCAATGGCCGGACGGGGGCCGGGGTTCCGGTCCGTCAGCGCAGCAGTTCGGCCGCGACGGCCAGGGCTATGGGGCGGGCCTGATCCTCGGTCATGCCGGGGGAAAGGCGGGGGTCATAGAGCATCTTCAGCAGCAGCTCGTCCTGCCAGGTGAGAAAGGCGAACTCCTCGTCGTCGTTGAAGATCGAGGGGCGGGCCTGGGGACTGTCGTTGGCCAGCCCCATCCCTTGCGCCAGTTCCTCGTGGATGCAGCTGAGCCGCAACAGCGGCGGCAGTTCGGCCCGGATCACCGCGACGGCGTTGCTGTAGGCGGGCCGACCGGCGGGGGAATAGGCGAAGACGGTGCAATAGTTCTGGGGCGCGAGGTTCTCGATGGCGCGCACATCGGCGGCCGGGATGCCGGGGATCAGTTGCGCCAGCCGGGGGCCGATGGCGCGGCGTTCCTCCTCGTCCACGATCAGGACGACGAAATTGCCGGGACCGTCGGTCAGGCGGACCGGATGGCCCGAGACGCGGCCCAGCCGGGCGGCGAAATCGCGCAGCCAGGCGCGGTCCTGCGCGCGGGCGGGGCGCGCGACCGAGGGGCCGAACTCGACGCTCATGCGGACGGGACCCGACCAGCGGCGCAGGGGGGCGGCATGGGCCTGCGGGACCAGCACCCCGTCCTGCATCCGGTATTCGTCGCGCAGCGCGACCTGGACGAAGGTTTCCGCCAGTTCCGCGGGCGTGGGGCGGGGCAGGCCGGTGCCCGGATCGGTGCGCAGGAAGCCCTGGCCCACCAGCGCCTGTTCCACGCTGGCCAGATACTGGGTCATCATCTGGCTGGCCGGGCCGGGAGGCGGAGGCTCGCGCCGGCCCAGGGGGCGGGTGGGCGTCAGCACCACGGCGGGGCGGGGCTGCGGTGCCGCGCCCGCCAGCGGTGGCGCCTTCGGGGCGGTCTGCGGCGCGCAGGCCGCAAGAAGGACCAGCACGGCCGCGGCCATGATGCAGCGCGGCCGTGCGGGTGATGCGGGGCAGGCGGGCAGGATCAAGGCCGCATCCGCATCCGGCTCAGGCGCGGCCGGGCGTGGCCTGCGCCGCCCCCATCGTCACCGGCGCCTGCCGGCGCGCGCGCGAGGCGGCCAGCGTCTCGCGCAGTTCCACCTCCATCCGCTGCAGATCCTGTTCGGCGGCGGCGCGGCGGGCCTTTCCTTCGTCGGCGATGCGCAGGGAATCCTCGATCGTGGCGATCAGTTCGGCATTGGCGGTGCGCACCGCCTCGATGTCGAAGACGCCGCGTTCCATTTCGGTGCGGATGCGGGCATTGGCGTCGCGCAGGTTCCTGGCATTCGCGGTCAGCAGGTCGTTGGTCAGGTCGGTGGCCTGTTTCACCGCGCCCGCGGCCTGGGACGCCCGCTGGATCGTCACCGCCTGCGCAAGCTGGGTTTCCCAAAGCGGCACGGTATTGACGAGGGTCGAGCTGATCTTGGTCACCAGCGACTTGTCGTTTTCCTGCACCAGCCGGATCGAGGGCAGCGACTGCATCGTGACCTGCCGGGTCAGCTTGAGGTCGTGGACGCGGCGTTCCAGATCGTCGCGCATGGTGCGCAGGTCACGCAGTTCCTGCGCCTCCATCACCTGGCCGTCGGCGGGGCTCGACTGCACCTCGGCCTCTTTCGCGGGGATGGTCACGGTGTCGAGATCGCGCAGCTTTTCCTCGCCCGCCGCGATATAGAGCGCGAGTTCGTCATAGAAATCGAGCGTGCGTTCATACAGCACGTCCAGCGACTTGATGTCTTTCAGCAGCGTGTGCTGGTGGGTTTCCAGTTCCCCGGTGATTCGGTCGATCTGGCCCTGCACCTGTTCATAGTTCGCGACGAATTTGGCAAAGGGCGCGGCCCGGCCCAGCAGCCTTTCCCACCATGACCGTTCCCGGCGCACGTCCAGTTCGCTGATGGAAAAGCCGCGGATGGTCGCGACGATGTCGCGCAGGCCGTCGCCTGCGGGGCCGACATCCTTGTTCTTGACATCGGCCAGCATCGCCTGGCTGATTTCCTGCAGCCCCGCCTGCGCGCGCGAACCGAAATGGACGATCGAGCCGGTGTCGCGCAGGTCGATCTCGTCCATGCGGCGGCGGATTTCCTCGGCCACGGGGGGCTGGGCCTGCTGGAGGGGCACGACCTCGCCCGCCGGTTCGGGCAGGACGAGGGCGGTGACGCGCTCCAGTTCGGGCAGCGCGGCCTGGGCGCGGCGCTGGGTTTCGGTGCTCATCTGCGGATCCCTTTCGACTGGCGGAAAGGCCGCGGTGCGGCCCTGCGGCGTCGGCCCTTACCATAGGCCGATTTTCCGCCGCTTCAACGGGATGCGCGGGCCGGGGTTCCCGCGGGCGGCGGTCCGCCGTGCAGGAGTGCAGCGCGGCCCATGCGCGTTGCAGCACTTGCGGGGGACGTGTATGCATCGCCTGTTGGTTCGACGGGAAGGAACATCCATGCGCAGGGTCGTCGTCACCGGGCTGGGAATGGTCACGCCGCTGGCATGCGGGGTCGAGGAAACCTGGAGCCGCCTGCTGGACGGCCAGTCGGGGGCCGGGCCGATCACGCGGTTCGATCCGTCGAACGTGGTCACCAAATATGCCTGCGAGATCCCCCTGGGCGATGGCAGCGACGGCAGCTTCAACCCCGACGACTGGATGGAGCCGAAGGACCGCCGCAAGGTCGATGACTTCATCCTGTATGGCATGGCTGCGGCCGAGCAGGCGGTGCGGGATTCCGGCTGGGTGCCGCAGACCGAGGAGGCGCGCGAGCGCACCGGGGTCATGATCGGCTCGGGCATCGGCGGGCTGACATCCATCGCGGAAACCGCGGTGCTCATCAAGGAACGCGGGCCGAAGCGGGTCTCGCCGTTCTTCATCCCCGGCGCGCTGATCAATCTCGTGTCCGGGCAGGTCAGCATCCGATTCGGCTTCAAGGGGCCGAACCATGCGGTGGTGACGGCCTGTTCGACGGGCGCCCACGCCATCGGCGACGCCGCGCGGCTGATCGGGCTGGGGGACGCCGATGTGATGGTCGCGGGCGGGGCGGAATCGCCCATTTCGGAAATCGGCATCGCCGGCTTCAACGCCTGCAAGGCGCTGTCCACGAAACGCGACAACGACCCCAGGTCGGCCAGCCGTCCCTGGGACACGGACCGCGACGGATTCGTGATGGGCGAGGGTGCGGGCGTCGTCGTGCTGGAGGAACACGAGCACGCCAAGGCGCGCGGGGCGAAGATTTACGCCGAGGTGCTGGGATACGGTCTGTCGGGCGACGCCTATCACATCACCGCCCCCAGCGAGAACGGCGAGGGCGGGTTCCGGTCGATGACCGCGGCCCTGAAGCGGGCGGGGATCGGGCCGGAAAAGCTGGACTACATCAACGCGCACGGGACCAGCACCATGGCCGATGTGATCGAACTGGCGGCGGTCGAGCGCCTGCTGGGCGATCATGCGAAGAATGTCACGATGTCCTCCACCAAGTCCTCCATCGGGCATCTGCTGGGCGCGGCCGGGGCGGTCGAGGCGATCTTCTGCATCCTCGCGATCCGCGACCGGATCGCGCCGCCCACGATCAACCTGGACAACCCCGAGCGCGAGACGCCGATCGACCTGGCCGCGAACGCGGCGGTGCGGCGCAAGGTGGATTACGCGCTGTCCAACAGCTTCGGTTTTGGCGGCACGAACGCCAGTCTGGTGATCGGCCGGGTTGCGGACTGATGTGGCGGGCCATTGCGTCCAACTTTCTGACGCTGCTGATCGTCATTCTTCTGGGCGTGGCCATCGCCGTGGCCTGGGGCCGCAACCAGTATGACGCGCCCGGCCCAAGCGCCGTCGCGCAATGCGTCGAGGTGCCCCAGGGGGGCAGGCTGAACGAACTGAGTCAGCAATTGGCCCAGCAGGGGGTGGTCCGTTACCCTTACATCCTGCGCACGGGTGCGGATTATGCGGGCAAGGCGGGCAGCCTGAAATACGGCAGCTATCTGGTGCCGCCCCATGCCACCATGCGCGAGGTCGTGGACACGATCACCGCGGGAGGGCCGTCCACCTGCGGGACCGAGGTGGTGTTCCGCGTGGGGGTGCGCGACAACAGCGTCGTGCTGCGCGACATGAACCCCGAAAGCGGCCGCTATGAGGAGCGGATCAAGTACGATCCCGCCAGCGGGGAGGCACCCGAGGCCGTCGTGCAGGCCATCGACAAGCCGGGTGCGCGGCTGCGCATCGCCGTGGCCGAGGGCGCGACCAGCTGGCAGGTGGTCGAGGGGCTGAAGCAGGCCGGTTTCATGGCCGGCGCCCCCGGCGCGGTGCCACCCGAGGGAAGCCTTGCGCCCGACACCTATGACGTGGAACGGGGCGCCGACCGGCGCAAGCTGCTGGCGCAGATGGCGGAACGGCAGGCCGCGACGCTGGCCGCCGCCTGGGAGGCGCGGCCTTTCGGCCTGCCCTATCAGACGCCCGAGGAGGCGCTGATCATGGCGTCCATCGTGGAAAAGGAAACCGGCGTCCCCGACGAGCGGCGACGCGTCGCGGCGGTGTTCGTGAACCGGCTGCGCGAGGGGATGCGGCTGCAGACCGACCCCACGGTGATCTATGGCGTGACCGGCGGGCAAGGGGTGCTGGATCGCGGGTTGCGGCGGTCGGAACTGGTCAGGCGGACGCCCTATAACACCTATCAGATCGAGGGTCTGCCGCCGACGCCCATCGCCAATCCCGGCAAGGCCGCGATCGAGGCGGCGCTGAATCCCGAGGACAGCGATTACCTGTTCTTTGTCGCTGACGGGTCGGGCGGGCACGCATTCGCCCGTACGCTGGAGGAGCACAACGCCAATGTCGCCCGCTGGCGCGAGATCGAGCGGGAACGGGGCGAATCGATCCCCGCGCCGGTACAGGGGGGCTGAGGGGCCTGCTGACGGCGCGGGTTGATTCCGGTGCCGTGGGCTGCGATTCCCGAGGCGCCTGACGGCGCCAAAGATTCCGCAGAAACCTCCGGAAGAGCGCGGCATGGGAGGGCGCGACGCGGTGCGCCCTTGACCCGGCGGGCGGGAGGGTTGATCGCGAAAGCCGGTCCAGCCGTCCGGCGGCGTACCGTCCTATTCCACGGGCACGGGTGATTGCCGCGCGGTGGATGTCATGATGCGCACATCACGTCCCTGCCGTATTCCGTGTGATCAAGAGGGCAATTGCCGCCCAGTCTTTCCACCGGGTCCATTCCACCCAGCTTGCACAGATAGCAGGGCACAGCCGCGCCTTGGCTGTCACGGATTACGTGAAAGCGATAAATATCGTTTGATCTCAACATATCTATGAAAAATTTGAAGATGAGGCATGCCCTGACTTCTTGTCCTCATTTCTTCGGACAAGGTCAAGGCTTCGGTCGTGCGGTCCCGACGGGTGCCTTTGTTGCGCAACATGTGGACCTTGCATGGGCGCGTTCGCCAATGGCTCGGGATTTTCGGCGCAAGAGCGATTCTGAAGCCGGGTCCGGATCCGGGGAAGCGCGGCCGCCGGATGCATTGGCAGGCCGGGAGGATTCCTGACTTTTCAGGGAGGACGAGGGGGGTGTTGCGGCGCGGACGCTGAGGTGTTGCGCAGGATTAGCTGTTGTTTCTGAAGAACAAATACCCGCATCCCGTGTTTTGGCATGTGTTGCAGGATTGACTTTGCGAACGGCGTGGGATACACATTCGACATGCTGGGAGAGGTGGGCAAGCGGCCGGGGCAATAGCCCGACGGGCCGCTTTTTCGTTTCTCGCTCGTGCGGACAGGCACCGAGGGCAGGGCATCAACAGACATGGACATGAGCTTCGATCCGGGCGCCGGGGGCGCGCCGGAAGGACCGTTCGTTGCCGGAGGGGGCGGGGACGCGGCGGCCTTGGGCGGAATCGAGTCGATCGACATTGCATCCGCGATGTTCCGCGAGGTCGCGCAGGAGCTGCATCACCTGCGCGCCGGGCTGCGGCGCGGGGAAACCGAGGGGCTGAAGGACGCCGCGCGCGTGGTCCGCGACCTGCGCGCGGCGACCCAGCTGGTGCTGGAGGAAAGGATCAGGGTTGACAAGCTTCGCAAGGAAGTTGCCGGGGATGTCGGAGGGGGAAGCCTCGACCTTGCCGCGGCACGAGACGAGATCGGGCGCCGCCTGGCTTGCCTGCGCCGCGCCGGAGGAGGTTGACGGCTTTCTGTCGGGGTTGTCGGGGAATGCGCTGGCAAGCTTGCCGTGGCTGTTCGAGTTCTGGGCGCTGCCGCATCAGCTGGCCCCCGAGGGCGACTGGAAGTCCTGGGTCATCATGGGCGGGCGCGGCGCGGGCAAGACCCGTGCGGGCGCCGAATGGGTGCGCGCGCAGGTCGAGGGGGATGTGCCGTCCGCTCCGGGGCGTGCGCGGCGGGTGGCGCTGGTCGCGGAGACCTTTGACCAGGGGCGCGACGTGATGGTGATGGGCGATTCGGGGATTCTCGCCTGTTCGCCCCCCGACCGCCGCCCGGTGTGGGAGTCGGGGCGGCGGCGGCTGGTCTGGCCCAACGGCGCGACCGCGACCGTCTTTTCGGCGCATGAGCCGGAGGCGCTGCGCGGACCGCAGTTCGACGCGGCCTGGGTCGATGAACTGGCCAAGTGGAGACGGGCCGAGGAGACCTGGGACATGCTGCAATTCGCGCTGCGGCTGGGAGATCATCCGCAGCAGGTGGTCACGACGACGCCGCGCAACGTGGGGGTGCTGAAGGCGATCCTGCGGAATGCCTCGACGGTGGTGACGCACGCGCCGACGGACGCCAACCGCGCCTATCTGGCGGAGAGCTTTCTGGCCGAGGTGCAGGCGCGGTATGCGGGCACGCGGCTGGGGCGGCAGGAGCTGGAGGGCGTGCTGCTGGAGGATGTCGAGGGGGCGCTGTGGACGACCGCGATGCTGGAGGGCTGCCGGGTCGAGGCGGCGCCGAAGCTCGACCGGATCGTGGTGGCGGTGGACCCGGCGGTGACGGGGGGTGCTGCCAGTGACGAATGCGGGATCGTGGTCGCTGGCGTCATCTGCGAGGGGCCGCCGCAGGACTGGCGCGGCTATGTGCTGGAGGATGCGACGGTGCGGGGCGGGCCGCTGGACTGGGCGCGCGCGGCGATTGCCGCCATGCAGCGCCACGGGGCCGAGCGGCTGGTGGCCGAGGTCAACCAGGGCGGCGATCTGGTCGAGAGCGTGATCCGGCAGGTGGACCCTCTGGTCC
>CALLYR010000584.1 GCA_937859005.1 uncultured Paracoccus sp.
CCAGGCCACGACCCGGTTCATCGACACCACGCCCGAACTGTTCGACTTCCGTCCCCGCCAGGACCGCGCGACCAAGATCCTGACCTATCTGGCCGACATCACCGTGAACGGCCATCCCGAAACCGCGGGCCGCCCCCGCCCGGCCGAGGCCCGCCCGCCGGTGCCGCCCAGGGTCCGCGGCGAGGCGCCCGACGGCACCCGGCAGATGCTGGAGCGTGAGGGCCCGCAGGCGGTGGCCGACTGGATGGCGGACCAGAAGCGGCTGCTCGTCACCGACACCACCATGCGCGACGGGCATCAGTCGCTGCTGGCGACGCGGATGCGGTCCATCGACATGATCCGCGTGGCGCCGGCCTATGCCGCCAACCTGCCGGGACTGTTCTCGGTCGAATGCTGGGGCGGCGCGACCTTCGACGTGGCCTACCGCTTCCTGCAGGAATGCCCGTGGCAGCGGCTGCGCGACATCCGCGCGCGGATGCCCAACATCATGACCCAGATGCTGCTGCGCGCCTCGAACGGGGTGGGTTACACCAACTATCCCGACAACGTGGTGCAAAGCTTCGTGGCCCAGGCGGCGGAATCGGGCGTGGACGTGTTCCGCATCTTCGACAGCCTGAACTGGGTCGAGAACATGCGCGTCGCGATGGATGCCGTGATCGGGGCGGACAAGCTGTGCGAGGCCGCGGTCTGCTATACCGGCGACATCATGGACCCCGACCGCGCCAAATATGACCTGCGCTATTACGTGGACATGGGGCGGCAGTTGCGGGATGCGGGCGCGCATGTGCTCGGCGTCAAGGACATGGCGGGGCTGCTGAAGCCCGCCGCCGCCCGCGCGCTGTTCGCGGCGTTGCGCGACGAGGTGGGCCTGCCCATCCATTTCCACACCCATGACACCAGCGGCATCGCGGGGGCCACGGTGCTGGCGGCGGCGGAAGCCGGGGTCGCCGCGGTCGATGCGGCGATGGATGCGTTCTCGGGCGGGACCTCGCAGCCCTGCCTCGGCTCGATCGTGGCAGCGCTGGATGGGACGGACCGCGACACCGGGCTGGATCTGGGCGCGGTGCGCGAGATCTCGAACTATTGGGAACGGGTACGCGACCAGTATTGCGCCTTCGAGGCCGGATCGCGCGCGCCCGCGTCCGAGGTCTACCTTCACGAGATGCCCGGCGGGCAGTTCACCAACCTGAAAGCGCAGGCGCGCAGCCTCGGGCTGGAGGAGCGCTGGCATCAGGTGGCGCAGGCCTATGCCGATGCGAACCGGCTGTTCGGCGACATCGTGAAGGTCACGCCCTCCAGCAAGGTCGTGGGCGACATGGCGCTGATGATGGTGGCGCAGGGGCTGACGCCCGAACAGGTCGCCGATCCGGCGGTCGAGGTGGCCTTTCCCGAATCGGTCGTGGACATGATGCGCGGCAATCTGGGCCAGCCCCCCGGCGGCTGGCCCGAGGCGCTGCAGCGCAAGGTGCTGAAGGGCGAGGCGCCGTCCACCGACCGTCCCGGCGCGCATCTGCCCCCCGTCGATCTGGCCGGGGCCCGGACCGAGGTCGAGGCGAAGCTGGACATCGCGCTGGACGACGAGGATTTCAACGGCTGGCTGATGTATCCCAAGGTGTTCAGCGACTATGCCGAGCGCCACAAGGTCTATGGCCCCGTGCGCACCCTGCCCACGCCCGCCTTCTTCTATGGCATGGAGCCGGCCGAGGAGATCAGCGTCGAGATCGACCCCGGCAAGACGCTGGAGATCCTGCTGCTGACGGTGGGCGACACCGACGAGACCGGCCATGTCAAGGTGTTCTTCGAACTGAACGGCCAGCCGCGCAGCATCCGGGTGCCGAACCGCGCGACCCGCGCCGCGGTCGCCGCACGCCCCAAGGCCGATGAGGCGAACCCCGGCCATGTCGGCGCCCCGATGCCGGGAGTGGTGGCGACCGTCGCAGCCCAGCCGGGCGCGCATGTGCGGGCGGGCGACCTGCTGCTGACCATCGAGGCGATGAAGATGGAAACCGGCATCCACGCCGACCGCGACGCGGTGGTCAAGGCCGTGCATGTGCAACCCGGCAGCCAGATCGACGCCAAGGACCTGCTGATCGAACTGGAATAAGGCTCAGCGGCCCGCCCGTCCGTCGCCCCGGCGATAGCTGGCGGGCCGCAGCACCCCGTCCCGACCCGCGACATGGGTTTCCATGCCCGGCACCACATCGGTGTTCTGGGCGGACACGCAGCGCCAGCCCTGCGCGGTGCGGCACAGGACAAGTGACATGATCGTCCGTCGCGTCTGTGGCCGCGGCTCGTCAGAAGATGCGGTCTGGCCGGTCAGGTGCAGCCGGGCATGGACCACGGCGATATCCTCGGCCAGCCGCCTGACCCGGACCCCCGTCACTGTCAGGGTCGAACGGTCGAAGATGCGGGCCAGCCCATAGGCATGGGCCTTTCGGATCGCTTCGCGGTCGTGCCACCACAGGCCGGTCACGTTCACGAAATCGGCGTCCTTGTCGAACAGCGCAGCCAGCGCGTCCGCGTCGCGGTCGTTCCAGGCACGGGCGAAAAGTTGCGGGACGCTTTCGGGGGTATCCGCCTGCGGCATCAGCCTATCCGGGGGCTGCGGCCGTGACCGGCAGCGGCAGGTCGAAGACCACGCAGTCGCCGTCGCGGTCCTGTCCGGGCCAGGAGGCATCCGGTTCGTGTGGCAGTTCGAAATTCGCGCAGAGGCGGTATTTTCGCCCCTCCAGCGGCTCGACGCGATAGGGCTGGCCGGTGAAGGGATCGGCGCGGCGGATCGGACCGGGACAGCCCGCGGTTTCCGCGATATCGCCGGGCATCCCGCTGCCGTCCGACAGGCAGGAGACATGGTCCGCCAGACGGCGCAGATCGTCCATGCGGATGCCGTCGTGACGTTCCATCCGGCCACGCATGGGGCCGCCCGCGAGCCACAGTCCGCCAATGACCGTCAGCGCCGCCAGCGCCGCGATGCCCAGCGCCGACATCCCCTGGATGCGGCTGCGTTCACCCGGCATCCAGCTCGTCCCGGTAATAGGCAAGAACCAGCCCGCCCAGGACCGCGATCAGCGCCGCCTTGGCGGCGAACAGCGCCGTCAGGTCGCCACTGAGGACCGCATGGACCACCGCCACCATATCCGACAGCAGCGCCAGCGCCGCCAGCAGCAGCGTGACCGAGGCAACCCACTTGCGCACCAGCGACCGCCGCCGTCCCGGATCGTCGCCGGTCGCCCGCGCGACCCGCGCGTTCAGCCACAGAAACAGCGGCACCGCCGGAATCAGCACCGCCGCCGACCAGCGGATCGAACTGCGCGGGGGCGCGTGGAAATCGCCCGGCTCCGGCCACAGCGAATCGACGATGGCGAAACCCAGCGCCGCGACATGCCAGCAGATCAAGCCGAGCAGCAGGAACAGCAGTCCATAGACGACCGCATCGCGCGCCGAGACATGGGGACGGGGCCGCGGAACCGGGGGCAGGCCGGGGTCCCCTGTCAGCCAGGCCTCCAGCGCCCCGGAAATCTCGCGCCCGCTCCACCCCGCCCGGGCCAGCGCCGCCGCCAGTTCGTCGCGCGAGCGGCCTGCGGCCAGCCCGGTCTGGATGAAATCGGCCAAGGGATCGGTCCGGGACATGGTCTCTCCTGTCGGGGATGGTGGCGCGATGGCCTTGGCTGTCAACGCCTGAAATCCCCCGCGGGGCGCAATTTTCCGCTTGCACCCCTGCGCGGGTTTCACTAAATCCCCGTCACCGGCGGCGAACGCTGCTGGCAGACGGAGCGCGGGCGTAGCTCAGGGGTAGAGCATAACCTTGCCAAGGTTAGGGTCGTGAGTTCGAATCTCATCGCCCGCTCCAATCAAAAAGGCCGGTCCCTCGGGACCGGCCTTTTGGTTTCCGCGACTCGCCCTGTCGGACCCGCCACTTACCGGCCCTTGGGGCGCCCTGCCCCAGACTCACGCCGCCTTGCTGGCCAATCTTGCAGCGCTGTTGGCCTGCAGCGGCCCTTGGCAGCAGCGCCGGTTGCCGTGCCAGCGCCGTTGCATCACGGGCTGGACGAGGCGCTGAAGGCGGCCCGGCGCGCCGCTGAAACTGCACCGCAGGTCCCGCAAGCCGCATCCCGCCCGCCCGGCTGTCGTCCTGGATGCGGACGGCATACGCCGAGCCATGTCCCGCCGCAGGCACGCCGCCGTGCGGACCGAGGCAATGGCAAGCCCGACGGGCCGGTCCTTCCCGGCGTTACTCCGGCCACGGCCTGAACCGCACTTCTTCATCTTGCCCCAAATATCCTGGGTGCGTCCCGCAGGGGGGGCAACGCTCCCTTTCTATCCCTCCACCCGAATGCGCGCGTTCTGCGGGTCGTATGGCGAATCCTCGGTCACCACCGCATCCCACAGCACGCCCAGAATCCGCACCTGCAACCGTGTGCCGGGCGCTGCCAGATCGGGGCGGATATAGCCCATGCCGATCTGCTTGCCGAGGGCCACCGAATATCCCCCCGAGGTCAGGCGCCCGACCCGTTCCCCATTCAGGAACAGACCCTCGCGCCCCCAAGGGTCGGCGTCGCCCGGCCCGTCGATCAGCAGGGTGGCGCATATCGACCGGATGCCCTTGTCCAGCATCGCCGCCTTGCCGCGGAAATCCTTGTCCATGTCCACGAAACGGTCCAGTCCTGCCTCCAGCGGCGTCGCGTCCCGGCCCAGTTCGGTGCCGAAGGCGCGATAGGATTTTTCCTGCCGCAGCCAGTTCTGCGCCCGCGCACCCACCAGCCGCATCCCGTGCTTCTCGCCGGCTTCCACCAGACGGTCCCACAGATGGCGGCCCATCTCGACCGGGTGATGCAGTTCCCAGCCCAGTTCGCCCGTATAGGCGACGCGGATCGCGCGCACCGGCACCATGCCCAGTTCGATGTCGCGCATCGACAGCCACGGGAAACGTTTGTTCCCCAGCACCGTCGCGGGATCGGCGTCGCGGACCAGTTCGTTCAGGAGGCTGCGGCTGTTCGGCCCGGCCAGCGCGAAGACGCCCCACTGGGTCGTGATGTCCTGCACCTCGATCCGGCCGAAATCGGCTTCCTTGTCCGCGGCCAGCTTGCGGATGTTGTCCAGATCGTAATCCGCCCAGGCCCCGGCGGACACGAGGTAATAGTCATCCTCGCCCAGCCGCACGATGGTATATTCGGTGCGCGTCGTCCCGGCCTCGGTCAGCGCATAGGTCAGATTGATGCGGCCCACCTTCGGCAGCTTGTTGGTAGTCAGCCAGTCCAGGAACGCCGTCGCGCCCGGCCCGGCCACGCGGGTCTTGGCGAATGCACTGGCGTCGATCAGGCCCGCGGTCTCGCGAATGGCGCGGGCCTCTGCTTCGGCATGTTGCCACCAGCCGCCGCGGCGGAAGCTGCGCGCGGCGTGGTCGTCGAAACCCGGCGGCGCGTAATAGTTCGGGCGTTCCCAGCCGTTGACCTGCCCCATCTGCGCACCGGCCGCGATCTGGCGGTCATAGGCGGGGGCCGTGCGCAGCGGACGGCAGCCGGGGCGTTCCTCGTCGGGGTGGTGCAGGACGAAGACATGCTCGTAAGCTTCCTCGTTCTTGCGCGCCGCATATTCGGTGGTCATCCACTGGCCGAAGCGGCGGGGATCAAGGGACGCCATGTCGATCTCGGCCTCGCCCGCCGTCATCATCTGGGCGAGGTAATGGCCCGTGCCCCCCGCCGCGGTGATGCCGAAGCTGAAGCCTTCGGCCAGCCACATGTTGCGCAGTCCCGGCGCGGGGCCGACCAGCGGGTTGCCGTCGGGGGTATAGCAGATCGGGCCGTTGTAGTCGTCCTTCAGCCCCACCGATTCCGAGGACGGAATCCGGTGGATCATGGACATGTACTCCTCCTCGATCCGTTCCAGCTCCAGCGGGAACAGGTCAGCGCGGAAGCTTTCCGGCACGTCGTACAGGAACCGCGCCGGGGCGTTGCGCTCGTACGGCCCCAGAATCCAGCCGCCGCGTTCCTCGCGCACATACCATTTGGCGTCGGCGTCGCGCAGGACGGGATGTTCGGGGTTGCCCTGCGCCCGCCAGGCAACCAGCGCGGGGTCTGGCTCGGTCACGACATACTGATGCTCGACCGGGATCGCGGGAATCCTGATCCCCAGCAGCCGCGCGGTGCGCTGCGCGTGGTTGCCGGTCGCGGTCACGACATGCTCGGCCCGGATCTCGAAGGGCTCGTTCGCGGGGACGAGGTTGCCGCCGCGCTCGACCATGCGGTCGCAGGTGACGATCCATTCGTCGCCCGTCCAGGCGTAGCCGTTCACCTGAACCCTGCGCTCGATATGCGCCCCGGCCATGCGCGCGCCCTTGGCCATCGCCTGCGTCACGTCGGCGGGGTTGATATAGCCGTCGGTCGGATGGAACAGCCCGCCCTTCAGGTCCTCGGTCCTGACCAGCGGCCAGCGGTCCCTGATCTGGGCGGGCGTCAGGAACTCATGCTCGATCCCCACCGTCTCGGCAGTGGCGGAATACAGCATGTATTCGTCCATCCGCGCATCCGTCTGCGCCATGCGCAGGTTGCCGCAGCGGGTAAAGCCCGCGTTCAACCCCGTCTCTGCCTCAAGCCCCGCATAGAGCCGCACGGAATAGTCGTGGATGTGGCTGGTCGCATAGCTCATGTTGAACAGCGGCAGCAGCCCGGCCGCGTGCCACGTCGATCCCGCCGTCAGCTCGTCGCGCTCGACCAGCATCGTATCCCAGCCGGCGCGGGCCAGATGCAGGGCGATCCCGCAGCCGACGGCCCCTCCGCCGACGACAAGGGCTTTGACGTGGGTCTTCATGAGGGACTCCTGTTGGATGGTTTCGCCCATCTGTGGCATGCTGACGCGGCGCCTGCGCAGCACGGCCGCGACATCCGGATGGCGGAAATCGACATTCCCCCGCGGGAATGAACAGGCCCCGCAAGCAGCAGGGCCTTGTCATCAACGGGGGACTGTCCCGCCCTTCACAGCATCGACGGCAGCACCAGATCCGGCGGGCGGTGGCCGTCGGCGAAGGTCTTGATGTTGATGATGACCTTCTCGCCCATCTCGTTGCGGCCCTCGACCGTGGCGGACCCCATATGGGGCAGCATCACCACATTGGGCAGGTCGCGCAGGCGCGGGTTGATCTCGTGGCCATGCTCGAACACGTCGAGGCCCGCCCCGGCCAGTTCCCCTGCGCGCAGCATCCGGGTCAGGGCGTTCTCGTCGATCACCTCGCCGCGCGAGGTGTTCACGATCACCGCGCTGGGCTTCATCAGCTTCAGCCGCCGGGCATTCAGAAGGTGGAAGGTGCTGGGCGTGTGCGGCGCGTTGATCGACAGGATGTCGATGCGCGCCAGCATCTGGTCGAGGCTTTCCCAGTATGTCGCCTGCAGATCGGATTCGATTTCCGGGCGCACGCGGCGGCGGTTGTGGTAATGGACCTGCATCCCGAAGACATTGGCGCGGCGCGCCACGGCCTGGCCGATCCGGCCCATCCCCAGGATGCCCAGCCGGCGCCCGCCGACCCGGCCGCCCAGATAGGCGGTGGGCGCCCAGCCCTCCCAGCGGCCGGCCTGCATGACCGCAAGCCCTTCGGGGATGCGCCGGGTCACGGCCAGGATCAGCGCCAGCGCCATGTCGGCCGTGTCCTCGGTCGCGGCGCCGGGGGTATTGGACACCAGGATGCCGCGCTGGCGGGCGCTGGCCACGTCGATATGGTCGATGCCCGCGCCGAAATTGGCGATCAGCCGCAGCCGTTCGCCGGCCTGCGCCAGCAATGCCGCGTCGATCTGGTCGGTCAGCGTCGGCACCAGCACGTCCGACTGGCGCATGGCGGCGGCCAGTTCCTCGCGCGCCATCTTCACGTCCACGTCGCGCAAGGTCACGTCGAACAGCTCGGCCATCCGGGTCTCGACCGGCGGCGGCAGGCGCCTGGTCACGGTGACCTTCAGGCGCTGACGGGCAGACGCGGGCACGCGCATGGGGACCTCTCTTCCAAAGCCGGGCTTCCTTTGGCAAACTGCCCGCAAGCCGGGGCGGGCACAAGACCCGGCCGCGGGTTCGCCGGAATCCGGCAAGACAAGGCAGGA
>CALLYR010000585.1 GCA_937859005.1 uncultured Paracoccus sp.
CTATGGCGAGGCCCATCCCGGCCAGGTCGATCCCGACGCCTTCATCCGCTGGACCTATGCCCGCGCGCTGGCCCACCGCCAGCCCCGCTATGCCGCGATCGCCCGGCGGGGCGTCACCGTGACCGCCGACCAAGTGGCGCGCGTCGCCACGCCCGAGGATTTCACCGACCTGATCGCCCGCGCGATCGACCGAAAGGACGACTGATGCCCATCACCCTTCACCAGGACCTGCCCGCCTATGACATCCTGTCGCGCGAAGGCGTCATGGTGATGACGCCGGGGCGCGCGGCCACGCAGGACATCCGGCCGCTGCGCATCGCGCTGCTGAACCTGATGCCGAAAAAGATCCAGACCGAAAACCAGTTCGCCCGGCTGATCGGGGCGACGCCGCTGCAGATCGACCTGTCGCTGATCCGCATGTCGGACCACGAACCCCGCAACATCTCGGCCGACCACATGGAGGCGTTCTATCGCCCCTTCGCCGAGGTTCAGGCGTCGGGCGACCGCTTCGACGGGCTGATCGTGACGGGCGCGCCGGTCGAGCATCTGCCCTTCGAGCAGGTGACATACTGGGACGAACTGCGCCGCCTGTTCGACTGGTCGCGCACCCATGTCCATTCCACCTTCGGCGTCTGCTGGGGGGGCATGGCGATGGGGTGGCATTTCCACGGCCTGCCGAAACACGACCTGGCCGAAAAGGCCTTCGGCTGCTTCCGCCACCAGAACCTCGCCCCCGCCAGCCCGTATCTGCGCGGCTTTTCCGACGACGTGCTGGTGCCGGTCAGCCGCTGGACCGCGGTGCGGCAGGCCGATATCGATGCCCGGCCCGATCTGGTGACGCTGCTCGCCTCGGACCATGCCGGCCCCTGCCTGGTCGAGGATCGGGACCACCGCACGCTTTATATCTTCAACCATCTGGAATACGATTCCGGCACGCTGAAGGAAGAGTACGACCGCGACGTGGCCGCCGGAAAGCCGATCAACGTGCCGGCGAACTATTACCCCGACGACGATCCCGCGCAGATGCCCTCGAACCGCTGGCGCAGCCATGCGCATCTGCTTTACGGCAACTGGATCAACGAGATCTATCAGACCACGCCCTTCGATCTGAACGAGATCGGGCGCCTCTGATCCTGTCTGCCGCTTGCCGCCATCCGCGGCCGCGGCTAGCGTCTGAACGCATGTTCAGTTCTGGAAGGAAAACACATGGACCTGTCCGACGCCCGCGCCATCGTCACCGGCGCCGCATCCGGCCTGGGCGCCGCGACGGCGCAGCATTTCCGCGAGCGCGGCGCGCAGGTCACGGTGCTGGACCGCGACGCGGCGGGGGCGGATTTCGCCCAGGGCATCGGCGCGCATTTCGCGCAGACCGACGTGACCGACGATTCCAGCGTCGCGTCCGCCATCGCCCTGGCGGTCGACCGGATGGGCGGCCTTGATGTCTGCGTGAACTGCGCGGGCATCGCCACCGGCGAAAAGACCGTGGGCCGCGACGGGCCGCACCGGCTGGACAGCTTTCGCCGCACCATCGACATCAACCTGATCGGCAGCTTCAACGTGCTGCGCCTGGCCGCCGCCGAGATGGCCCGCAACGGGCGGCAGGAAAACGGCGTGATCGTCAACACCGCCTCGATCGCGGCCTTCGACGGACAGGCCGGACAGGCCGCCTATGCCGCGTCCAAGGCGGGGATCGCGGGCATGACCCTGCCCATCGCCCGCGACCTTGCCCGCAACGCCATCCGCGTCTGCGCCATTGCGCCCGGAACCTTTGCCACGCCCATGCTGCGCGGCCTGCCTGCCGAGGTGCAGGACAGCCTTGCCGCCGAGGTGACGTTCCCCAGGCGGCTGGGCGATCCGGCCGAATTTGCGCGGCTTGCGGCCTTCATCGTCGAATGCGGATATCTGAACGGGGAAACGATCCGGCTGGATGGCGCGTTGCGGATGCGATGAACCGGCCGCGCCGCGCCGCGTTCAAGCGGGACGACTGCCATGACGGATGACGCATACGACTGTCTGATTGTCGGGGGTGGCCCCGCCGGCCTGACCGCCGCCATCTATCTGGCGCGCTTTCACCGCAGGGTGCTGGTCGTGGACAAGAACGAAGGCCGCATGAGCCTGATCCCGCTGTCGCACAACTATGCCGGCTATCCGCAAGGGGTGGTCGGCACCGACCTGCTGGAACGGATGCGCAATCAGGCGCGCGATTTCGGCGCCGAACTGCGGCATGGCGAGGTGACGGCGCTGCACCGCGAAGGCGAGGGTTTCCGGGCCGGTACCGATGCCGGGCCGGTCCGGGCGCGCAGGGTCCTGCTGGCGACGGGGGTCGTGAACCTGCGCCCCCCGGTCGGGGAAGAAGACCACGACGCCGCCGTGGCGCGCGGCCTGCTGCGGTACTGCCCGATCTGCGATGCCTATGAACAGACCGGCAAGCGCATCGGGGTGCTGGGCGCCGACCGCCATGCCCTGGCCGAGGCATTGTTCCTGCGCACCTACAGCCCCGACATCGTGATGGTGGCCCTGCACGCCGTCGATCTGGACGACGACGAACGCACCCGCGCCAAGGCCGCGGGCATCCGTGTCGTGCAGGCGCCGGTGTCGGGTTTGCGCTTCAATGACGAGGTGACCGTGCATCTGGCGGACGGGACCGAGGTTCAGGTGGATACGCTTTATGTCGCGCTGGGGTCCCGGACACGCAACGATCTGGGGACGATGATGGGCACCGAACTGTGCGACGGCGAATGCTTCGTCACCGACGACCAGCAGCGCACCAGCGCCCCCGGCATCTATGCCGCGGGCGATGCGGTCGAGGGGCTGGACCAGATCAGCAGCGCGATGGGCACCGGCGCACAGGCCGCGGTCGCCATCCACAACGACCTGCGCGAGATGGACGGCCATACGCTGTGACGGGTCAGTCCAGCAGGCCGTCCGCCACCGCCCGTTCGACCTGCGCCACGGCATCGGCCAGCCGCCGGTCGATCACGTCCAGATAGCGCGTCCAGTCCAGCATCCCGGTCAGCGGCGCCGCCCCGTCGGAAATGCCGCGCAGCCCGATCAGCGGCACGCCGAAGTTCATGCAGGCCCGGCAGACCGCGAAACTTTCCATGTCCACCATCTGTGCGCCCGCGCGCGCATAACCCACGCCCGATACGATGTCGGCCCCGGTGGACAGCGTGGCGGCGGGAATGCCGGGCACCTGCGGGGACAGCGGGATACAGGCGGGCAGGTCCAGAAACGGCGTCACCCCGCGCGCAAAACCCAGCGCGGTCGCATCCATGTCGCGATAGCTGACCGATTGCGCCTGATAGACCGCGCCCTGTTCCAGATCGCGCGATCCCGCGCTGCCCAGCGACACGACCGCCGCGGGCAGCCGCCCCGCCCCCTGCAGCCGGGCCAGCGCCGCCCCCATCGCAAGCCCCGATTCCACCGGCCCGACGCCGGTCATCAGCGGCGTGATCCGCGCGCGCAGCGCGGGTCCGTATTCCGCGCGGGCCGCCATCACGAACAGCACCGGACGCCCGGCAAGATGATCGAGATGCGGCAGATCTGGCCCGGACGCCGGCATGGCTGTCCTCCCCTGGGAATGCGCCGGCAGACTGGCACGGTTTTCACATCCCCGAAAGCCGCCCCGCCTGCCATAAGGGCGGCTTGCCGCGCGCGCCCCCCGCCGCTAGCGTTCCCCCAACCATGTTTCGGAGAACCTGCATGACCTTCCTGCGCACGACCGCCCTGGCCCTGGCGCTGGCCGCGCCCCTGGTCCCGGCGGCCATGGCGGCCGATTCCGGACTGACCGTCTTCGACTGGGCCGGTTTCGATGAGCCGTCGATCTTCCAGGGTTATATCGACAAGCACGGCGACGGTCCGACCTTCGCCTTCTATGGCGACGACGACGAGGCGTATCAGAAACTGGCCACCGGGTTCAAAGCGGATGTGGCCCATCCCTGCAGCCAGATGGTGTCGAAATACCGCGACGCCGGGCTGATCGAGCCCTGGGACACGTCGAGGATCCCGGCCTTCGCCGATCTTGACCCCCGCTTCCTCGACTCGCCGGTATTCAAGGACGATCAGGGCGTGTGGTACATCCCCACGGACTTCGGCTCGACCGCCGTCGCCTATAACCCCGAAACCGTCCCGGCCGAGGACGTGTCCACGCTGCAGATCTTCGTGAACCCCGCCTATCAGGGCCGCACCTCGCTGCCCGATTCGGCCGATGACGTCTGGGCGCTGGCTTATCTGGCGACCGGCGTGACCGACTGGACCAATGTCACCGACGAACAGTATCAGGCCGCCGCCGACTGGCTGCGCGAGGCGCACAAGAACGTCGCCGCCTATTGGGCCGATCCGTCGGAACAGGCGCAGCTGATGGCCTCGGGCGCGGTCGATGTGGCGTGGTCCTGGAACGACGGCGTGACCTATCTGCAGAAGGACAACTTTCCCGTCGCCTTCCAGCGCGCGGCCAAGGAAGGCTCGTCCACCTTCTTCTGCGGCTTCGTCAATCTGAAGAACGGGCCGGGCAGCGAGGACAAGGCCTATGACTTCATCAACGCCTGGCTGGACATTCCGGCGGCCAGGGGCCTGCTGGACACGATCGGCTATGGCCACACCAACACCAAGGCGATGGCGACCGTGGCGGACGATCCGCGGGTGAAATCGGGTCTTGCCGAGACCGGCGCGCCGGTCCTGGCGCAGGTCCCGAACGACCCCGCCCAGCGCGAAAAGCAACTGGCCGAATTCGAAAAGATCAAGGCCGGATTCTGACCCTGCCCACGGAAAGGGCGCCCCGCTGCGGGGCGCCCGGACCAAGGGGGACCGTCTTCGGTTTGGCGCGATGGGTACGCCACGGCAAAGGACGATGCACATCCCGGTCTTCCTGCCGCCGGTCCTCTCGTGCCCGGCGATCCAGCAGCCGCCGTCGGGGCCGGCCCCCTCGACAAGGGCTGGCGTCCCCCGTGCCCCCGCCCTGCCCCATGACCCCGCCCCGCCGCATTGCCCCGGCGCACGGCGCATCCGCGGCCGCAGGGGCGGGAGCCGCCGCAGGCAGGGTTGCCCAGCAAGACGCAGCATCCGCAGTCCGTGTTGCGAAGGCATTTCCACATGCGGAGGGCCGCAGTCCTCAAGGACCAGCAGAACCGCGGGGACGCATTCACCGGAACCGATGCGGCTGTTCCGAAGGCGAAGCCGATCGTGTAGCGTCCCCCCATCATTGTCGGGAGGAACCCCATGAAACGTCGCGATTTCCTGTCCACCGCCGGTCTTGGCAGCGCCGCCGCCGTGCTGGCCGCCCCCGCCCTTGCCCAAGGGCAGCCCACGGTCAACTGGCGCCTGACATCAAGCTATCCGAAAAGCCTCGAAACGCTTTACGGCATCTCCGATCAGCTCTCGAAACGGATCGCCGAGATGACCGACGGGGGCTTCCGGATCCAGCCCTTTGCGGCGGGCGAGATCGTGCCCGGCCTGCAGGCCATCGACGCGGTCAGCGACGGCACCGTGGAATGCGCGCATTCGCTGGGCAGCTTCAAGATCGGGGCCGATCCGACCTGGGCCTTCGACACCTCGCTGCCCTTCGGCCTGAACACGCGCCAGACCATCGCGTGGCTATACTATGGTGGCGGGCGCGAACTGGTGAACGACTTCGTGGCCGGATCGAACCTGCGTTCGATCCCGGCAGGCAACACCGGCGCGCAGATGGGCGGATGGTATCGCAAGGAAATCAAGTCGCTTGACGACCTCAAGGGGCTGAAGCTGCGCATCGCGGGACTGGGCGGCACGATCCTGTCGCGGCTGGGCGTCGTGCCCCAGCAGATCGCAGGCGGCGACATCTATGCGGCGCTGGAACGCGGCACCATCGACGCGGCCGAATTCTCGGGGCCCTATGACGACGAGAAGCTGGGCTTCCAGAAGGTCGCGCAGCATTACTATTACCCCGGCTGGTGGGAGGGGACGGCGAATGTCGGGCTTTACATCAACCTCGACAAATGGAACGCCCTGCCCGCACCTTACCAGGCCGCGCTGGAGGCCGCCTGCGCCGAGACGATGACGCATTGCATCGCCAAATACGACAACGGCAACCCGGACGCGCTGATGCGCCTGATCGCCTCGGGCGCGCAACTGCACGCCTTTCCCGACGACGTGCTGGCCGCGGCCTTCGCGGAATCGCGCAAGCTCTACGACGAATATGCCGCGTCGAACGAGGCTTTCCGCAAGATCTATGAAAACTGGTCGGCCTATTGGCACAAGCAGCAGCAATGGCTGCGGGTGGCCGAACTGCCCTATGACTATTTCAACTCGGGACAGGTGAACCGCTGATCGCGGAGGGGCGGCAGGGGATTGCCGCCCCTTAGTCCAGCG
>CALLYR010000586.1 GCA_937859005.1 uncultured Paracoccus sp.
GCCGCAGCGCGCGGCGGACGGCCGGGTCGGTGGCCTGGGGCGGGGAATCGTTAGCCTTCGCATCATCCGCAACGGCCTTGGCACCTTTGCGCCTTGCCCCGCCCACCGCTTCGCTTGTCATGGAAAGCTCCGTCGTTTGTCACCACCCGGATGTCGCGGCAATCTGCCCGCGGAAGGCCGGTGGTGGGCGACCCTGGAATCGAACCAGGCATGGGTCTCCCCGGCGGAGTTACAGTCCGCTGCCGCACCTTGCAGCACGTCGCCCGACGCCGGGGGTGATTAGCCGCGCCTGCGCATGTGGTCAAGCGCGATTTCCTTTCCGCTTGCGCCCCGCCCCCGCGCGACGCAGGAAGACCGAAACGAGAGGTTGCCGATGTCCCAGCCCGCCCGTCCCGCCAAGCCCGCGAAAAAGCCCGCCTGGGTGATCGACAAGGAACGCGCGCGGCGGGCTGCGGCGGCGGAAACCGTCTGGCTGTTCGGCCTGCATGCGGTGCGCGACGCGCTGCTGAACCCGCGCCGCGAACGGCTGCGGCTGGTGCTGACGCGCAACGCCGCCGACCGGCTGGCCGAGGCCCTGCCCGCCGCGGGAATCGCGCCGGAAATCGTCGATGCCCGCGTCTTCGACCGCGAGGTGCCGCTGGCCCCTGACAGCGTCCATCAGGGCGCCGCGCTGGAGGTCAGGCCGCTGGCCTGGGGACCGCTGGCCGAGGTCGCGACGACCGGCCCGGATGGCATCCGCCCGCTGGTTGTGGCGCTGGACCGGGTGACCGATCCCCACAACGTCGGCGCGATCCTGCGCTCGGCCGAGGTTTTCGGCGCCCGCGCCGTCATCGCGCCCTCCCGCCACGCCGCGCCGGAAACCGGGGCGCTGGCCAAGACGGCGTCGGGCGCGCTGGAACGCCAGCCCTATCTGCGGGTGGCGAATCTGGCCGATGCGCTGATCCAGCTGAAGGACATGGGCTATGTCCTGCTGGGGCTGGACGGAACCGCACGGGCCACCCTGTCGCAGGCATTGGCGGAACTGTCCGGGCAGCCTGTCTGCCTGGTCCTGGGGGCCGAGGGTCCGGGGCTGCGCGACAGGACGCGCGAGACCTGCGACCGGCTGGTGCGCATCCCCTTCGCCACGGATTTCGGGTCGCTGAACGTGTCGAACGCGGCGGCCGTCGCGCTTTATGCCGCGGCGACCGGCTGAACGGGCGAGCGCGTCCTGATTGTCACATCGCTGCGAGAGCATGTCCGCGCCTGTTGCCCTGTGTTCGCCCGGATGCCACATCGGCCGCATGGCAACCGCGCTTTCCATGATTTCCGCCCCTGCGAATGGCAGGACCCGCCGCAGGGCGCTGGCCCTCGCGGCCGTGCTGGCGGCTGCCGCAGGCGGCGCCTCGGCGGGAGAGGCGCTGAACGGCTTCGATGCCGTCAGCCTGGTGGACAGCGGCCGTATCGTGCCGGGCCGGCGCGACATCGCCACCCACTGGCGCGGCAGCGAATGGCTGTTCGCCAACGAAGCCAACCGCGCCGCCTTCGAGGCCGATCCCCGGTCCTATGCCCCCGCGCTGGGCGGCAACTGCGCCGTGGCGCTGGCCGAAGGGCGCAGGGAACGCGGCGACCCCGGCCTGTTCGTCGTCGTGCAGGGCCGCATCTATCTGGCGCGCAACCCTGCCGCGCATGACGCGCTGGCCGCTGACCCGCAGGGCATCGTTGCGCGCGCCACGGCCATGTGGAAGCAGTTGGGACGTTGAATTCTCACTTTTCTGTGAAGCCTATGGAACTGCGCGGGAGTGATGTACATTTACATCATGAACATGGCCCCGGAACGGTCACGTTCGGATCACTGTCCCTCGTTCCGCACTTTACGCCCGGTCCTTGTGACCGGGCGTTTTTTCTGCGTCAAGTCAGTTGGTTCAGAAAGGAAGGTCATCATGCCCATGAACGCCGACATCGCCCGAATCGCCCGCGATACCCGCATCATTGCCGTGGTCGGCCTGTCGCCCAAGCCGGAACGGCCCAGCTGGGGCGTGGCGCGTTACCTGCAATCGCGCGGCCATCGCATCATTCCGGTCAACCCCGGTCATGCGGGTGAACAGATCCTGGGCGAAACCGTCCATGCCACGCTGTCAGACATCCAGGCGGATGCCGGGGTCCAGATGATCGACATCTTCCGCCGCTCTGACGCCGTGCCCGCCATCGTGGACGAGGCGCTGCGTGTCCTGCCCGATCTTGAAACCGTCTGGATGCAGATCGGCGTCATGCATCCTGATGCCGCGGCACGCGCGCAGGCGGCGGGCAAGACGGTCGTGCAGAACCGCTGTCCCAAGATTGACTTTCCGGGCCTGCCGGGGCCGGTCTGAGTGCCGCAAGGCCATCTGCGCTGGAAAGAGGCGCGCACCCTCTTTTCAACGCGGGCCTGCGCGTTATAGTCGCGGCCATGACCCGGACCCGCATCCTTCCCGCGACCTCTGCCGCCTGCCCGCAGGCGCGTGGGCGCATGGTGCTGAACCTCCGCGGCCTGCTGCTTCTTACGCTGCGCTGAGCGGGTCCCGCCGGGCCGCCGCTCGATTGGCGCAGCGCCCGGCACGAACCCGACAGCCAGAAAGAAGCGACCCATGACCGACATCATCCCCCGCGACCCGAACCGCGTCCTGATCTTTGACACCACGCTGCGCGACGGCGAACAGTCGCCCGGCGCCACCATGTCCCATGCCGAGAAACTGGAAATCGCCCAGATGCTGGACGAGATGGGGGTGGACATCATCGAGGCGGGCTTTCCCATTGCATCCGAAGGCGATTTTGCCGCCGTTTCAGAAATTGCGAAACAGGCGCAGAACGCGGCGATCTGCGGTCTGGCCCGCGCCCAGTTCCCCGACATCGACCGCTGCTGGGAGGCGGTGAAACACGCCCGCCGGCCGCGCATCCACACCTTCATCGGCACCTCGCCGCTGCACCGCGCGATTCCCAATCTGGACATGGACCAGATGGCCGACCGCATCCACCAGACGGTGACCCATGCGCGCAACCTGTGTGCCGACGTGCAGTGGTCGCCGATGGATGCGACGCGGACCGAACATGATTACCTGTGCCGGGTGGTGGAAATCGCGATCAGGGCCGGCGCCACCACCATCAACATCCCCGACACGGTGGGCTATACCGCACCGCGCGAATCGGCCGCGCTGATCCGCATGCTGCTGGAGCGGGTTCCGGGCGCGGATGGGGTGGTCTTCGCCACGCATTGCCACAACGACCTGGGCATGGCGACGGCCAACGCGCTGGCCGCGGTCGAGGCGGGCGCGCGCCAGATCGAATGCACCATCAACGGCCTGGGCGAACGCGCCGGCAACACCGCGCTGGAGGAGGTGGTGATGGCGCTGAAGGTGCGCCACGACATCATGCCCTTCACCACCGGCATCGACACCCGCAAGATCATGGGCATCTCGCGCCGGGTCGCGCAGGTGTCGGGTTTCCCGGTCCAGTTCAACAAGGCCATCGTCGGCAAGAACGCCTTTCTGCACGAATCCGGCATCCACCAGGACGGCGTGCTGAAGAACGTCGAGACCTTTGAAATCATGCGCCCCGCCGACATCGGCCTGAACGAGGCCAATATCGCGATGGGCAAGCATTCGGGCCGCGCTGCGCTGCGCGCCAAGCTGGCCGATCTGGGCTATGATCTGGGGGACAACCAGCTCAAGGACATCTTCGTGCGGTTCAAGGCGCTGGCCGACCGCAAGAAGGAGATCTATGACGACGACCTGATCGCGCTGATGCAGGACAGCGCCGCCAACACCGACAGCGATTACCTGCAGGTGAAAAAGCTGCGCGTCGTCTGCGGGGGCGGCGAGCCTGCGATGGCGACCCTGACCATGGCCGTGGGCGGCGAGGAAAAGACCGAGACCCGGCAGGGCGACGGTCCGGTGGACGCCGCCTTCAACGCGGTCGATGCGATGTTCGAACATCACGGCACGCTGCAACTCTATCAGGTCCATGCCGTGACCGAAGGCACCGACGCGCAGGCCACCGTCAGCGTGCGGATGGAAGAGGACGGGCGCATCGCCACCGGCCAGGCGGCGGACACCGACACCATCCTGGCCAGCGTCAAGGCCTATGTCGGCGCGCTGAATCGACTGAAGGTGCGGCGCGAAAAGACGGCGCCCGACAGCGACACCCGCACGATCAGCATGTATTCGCACTAGGGCGCAGGGGCGGCGTCGGCGCCGCCCCTCCGGGCACTTCCCTCGGCCGGCTGAACGCCGCGGGCGGGCTCTGCCGGTCCGGCCGGTCCCCTACCCCCAAGGCAGGGCCGGGCCGGTCACATGGGGGCGACATGTCCCTGCAGGCCGCGGTTGCAGTCGGAATCGGCTTTCCCCCTGCAGGACGCTTGCCTATATGGGGCGGCGGCCACGAACGGACCAACCGATTCACTGACAAGGCCGCATCCGGGCAGGCACGGAAGGGACTGAAAAATGGCATTCGGCGGTCTGTTTTCGACCGATATCGCGATCGATCTGGGGACCGCGAACACGCTGATCTATGTCAAGGGCAAGGGCATCATCCTGAATGAGCCCTCGGTCGTGGCCTATCACGTCAAGGACGGGAAAAAGCAGGTTCTGGCCGTGGGCGAGGATGCCAAGCTGATGCTGGGCCGCACCCCCGGCTCGATCGAGGCGATCCGGCCCATGCATGACGGGGTCATTGCCGATTTTGACAGCGCCGAGGAGATGATCAAGCATTTCATCCGCAAGGCCATCCGGCGCACGACCCTTTCCAAGCCCAAGATCATCGTCTGCGTGCCGCATGGCGCGACACCAGTGGAAAAGCGGGCGATCCGGCAGTCGGTGCTGTCGGCGGGCGCGCGCAAGGCCGGGCTGATCACCGAACCTACCGGCAACATGGTCGTGGACATCGGCGGCGGCACGACCGAGGTCGCGGTGCTGTCGCTGGGCGACGTGGTCTATGCCCGGTCGGTACGCGTCGGCGGCGACCGCATGGACGAGGCGATCATCAACTATCTGCGCCGCCACCATAACCTGCTGATCGGGCAGGCCACGGCCGAACGCGTCAAGACCTCGATCGGCACCGCGCGGATGCCCGACGACGGGCGGGGCGCCACGATGCTGGTGCGCGGCCGCGACCTGCTGAACGGCATCCCGAAAGAGGTCGAGATCACCCAGGGCATGGTGGCCGAGGCGCTGGCCGAACCGGTCCAGCAGATATGCGAATCGGTGATGAACGCGCTGGAGGCGACGCCCCCCGACCTGGGCGCCGACATCGTGGACCGGGGCGTGATGCTGACCGGCGGCGGCGCCATGCTGGGCGAGATGGATCTGGCCCTGCGCGAACAGACCGGGCTGATGATCGGCATCGCCGAAAATCCGATGAGCTGCGTGGCCCTGGGCACCGGCAAGGCGCTGGAATACGAAAAGCAACTGCGCCACGTCATCGACTACGACAGCTGAGGCTGCCCCCATGGCGCGCAGCAGGCCCGATTTCGCGACCCCGGTCCGCCGGATTCTGGTCGCGCTGCTGGTGCTGGCGCTGGTGGCGCTGTTCCTGTTCTGGCGCATCGACAGCCCGCGCGCCGAACGGATGCGCGCGGCCTTCGTGGACCGATTCGTGCCGTCCTTCGACTGGGCGATGGCGCCGGTCACGCGGGTGTCGCGCATGGTGGCCGGGTTCCAGTCCTATGCCCGCATCTATGACCAGAACCAGGAACTGCGGCGCGAGTTGCAGAAGATGACTGCCTGGAAAGAGGCCGCGGTCCAGCTGGAACAGGAAAACGCCAAGCTGCTGGCGCAGAACGCCGTTCGCCTGGACCCGGCGCTGACCAGCGTGTCGGGCGTGGTGACGGCCGACAGCGGCACCGCCTTCCGCCAGTCGGTGCTGCTGAACGTGGGCCGCCGCGACGGCATCCTGGATGGCTGGGCGACGATGGACGGGCTGGGGGTGGTCGGACGCATCTCCGGCGTGGGCGAGACGACCAGCCGGGTCATGCTGCTGACCGATCCCTCGTCGCGGGTTCCGGTCACGATCCAGCCCTCGGGACAGCACGCGCTGCTGACCGGGGACAATTCGGCGCTGCCGGTGCTGGATTTCCTGGAAAACCCCGAGGACGTGCGGCCCGGCGACCGGGTGGTCAGTTCCGGCGACGGCGGGCTGTTCCCGCCGGGCCTGCTGACCGGACAGGCGGTGCTGGCCTCGGACGGGCGGATGCGGGTGCGGCTGGCCGCCGATTACGGCCGGCTGGAGTTCCTGCGCGTACTGCGCAGCCATGCGGCCGAACAGCTGTCCGATGCGGGCGCGCTGATCCTGCCGCCGCCGCCCGGCTTCATCGGCCCGGCCATGCCCCCCTTGCCCC
>CALLYR010000587.1 GCA_937859005.1 uncultured Paracoccus sp.
GATGCAGCGGATCGCATGGACCAGCCACGCCGCCTGATGCGCGCCCTTGACGCTGCGCCGGGCCGGGACTTGGGCCGCGCGGCGTTCCGCGGCGCTGCGGTTGACGGTCACGCTTTCGAACCACGACGCATCCAGCGCCATCCCGGAATTGCGGGGCAGAGGGTGGGCAGCGTCGGTCATCGTCTGGCCTCGCGCGGGCTGCGCCCCCCGGTTGTCGCAGATGCCAGCGCGCGCGCCAAGCGCCGTTGAACCGATCCGTGCGCCCCGCGTTCACCCGGAATGTCACGAGGAACGCCATGACGCCACGCTGGCCCGAACGTCTCTGGATCGTCCGCCACGGGCAAAGTGCGGGCAATGTCGCGCGCGATGCCGCCTATCAGGCCGGGCTGGAGCGCATCGACCTGACCGGCCGCGACGTGGACGTGCCGCTGTCCGACCTGGGGGGCGAACAAGCCCGCGCGCTGGGCCGCTGGTTTGCCGATGGGCACGAAGAGGGGCGGCCCAATGTGCTGCTGTCCTCGCCCTATCTGCGCGCGCGCCAGACGGCGGAACTGTTCCGCGCGGCGGGCGGCTGTCCGGCCGACATCCGCATCCATCTGGACGAACGCCTGCGGGAAAAGGAATTCGGCATCCTCGACGGGCTGACCGGCAAGGGCATCCGCGCCGAACAGCCCCAGCAGGCCGAACTGCGCGCGACGCTGGGCAAGTTCTATCACCGGCCGCCGGGGGGCGAGAGCTGGTGCGACGTGATCTTCCGCCTGCGGGCGCTGATGGACACGGTCGGGCTGCACCACGGCGGCTGCCGGGTGATGATCGTGGCCCATCAGGTGGTCGTGCTGTGCCTGCGCTATATCATCGAAGGGCTGACCGAGGAGGAAATCCTGGCCATCGACCGCGAACAGGACGTGGCGAACTGTTCCATCACCGAATACTGCTGGCGCGAGGGCGAGGAGGGGACCGACGGCGAACTGGAACTGGTCCGCTATAACGTCACCGCGCCGATGGAGGCCGAGCACACCCCCGTCACCCGCAGCCCGGATCCCATCGTGGGCAGCCGGGGATGAGCGCGGACATCCTCGATCCCGCATGGCTGCGCCGGCATCCGTTGCCGGTGCCGCCCGAGGACACCGACAAGAACAGCCGCGGGCGCGTGGTCCTGGTCGGCGGCTCGCTGCGGGTGCCGGGCGGGCTGACGCTGACCGCGACCGCGGCCCTGCGGGCGGGCGCAGGCAAGGTCCAGATCGGCCTGCCCGAACCGCTGGCCATTCCCACCGGGCTGGCCATGCCCGAAGCCGCGGTGATTGCGCTGCCCTCGGGCAAGGATGGCGAGATCGCCGACGCCAGCCCCTTGCTGTCCGACATCAAGCCCCAGACCTGCCTTGCGCTGGGTCCTGCCGTCACCAGCCCCGATGCCGCAGGCGTGATTCTGGATGCGCTGCTGCCCGCTGCGAGCGAAATGCCGGTCATTCTGGACGCGGCGGCCGTCAATGCCGCCGCGGGGCGGCGCGAGGCCGTGGCCTCCCTGCCGGGCGGCGCGGTCCTGACCCCGCATGTGGGGGAAATGGCGCAGCTGACCGGGCTGGAGGCCGACGACATCGAATCCCGGCGCGAGGATGTCGTGCGTCAGGCTGCGCGCGATTTCAACGCGGTCACGATCCTCAAGGGTCCGACCACCCTGATCGCGTCCCCCGACGGCGAAACGCTGCTTTATGGCGGGGGCGGGGCGGGGCTGGCGACTGGCGGGTCGGGCGACGTGCTGACCGGGATCGTCGCCGCGCTGTGCGCCCGCGGGATGCCCGCCTGGGAAGCGGTGTGCTGGGGCGTCTGGCTGCATGGCGAGGCCGGGCGGCGGCTGGCCGAACGGTTGGGGCCGATGGGCTATCTGGCGCGCGAACTGCCGGCCGAACTGCCCAGCCTGATGCGCGGCGTCTGACG
>CALLYR010000588.1 GCA_937859005.1 uncultured Paracoccus sp.
CCATAGACGACCGAAGGGATCCCTGCCAGAAGTTCAAGCACGGGCTTCGCCACCGCCCGGAAGCGGCGCGAGGCGAATTCGTTCAGATAGATCGCCGACAACAGCCCCACCGGCACCGCGATGACGATGGCGACCACCGTGATGACCAGCGTGCCCAGCAGCACCGGCAGCCAGCCGAATGCGCCTTCGGCTGCGACCTGATCGGCGCGGATCGGGATCTGCGGCTCCCACCTTGTGCCGAACAGGAATTCCGTGATCGGCACCATGCGGAAAAAACGGATGGATTCGAATACCAGCGAGAAGACGATCCCCACGGTGACGAAGATCGCCACCAGCGAACAGAAGATCAGGATGCCCATCACGATCCGCTCGACCCCCTGGCGGGCGCGGAAGGCGGCGCTGACCCGGCTGCGGGCCAGGATCATCATCGCCAGCGCAAGCGCCGCGACGGATGCGACCAGCAGCCAGCCCGACATCCGTTCCAGTTCGGCCAGGCGCGCGGCGGCATCCAGCTTCCACGGGTCGGGGGTTCCGAAGATGCGCCCGCCGGCGATCGAATGGATCTCGGCCAGCGTCAGTTGCCGGGCGCCGCCGTCCATCGCCTCGACCGTGCCGGCGGGCAGGCCGCCCATCACCAGCCGGTCGATGACAGGCCCCTGCAGGATCAGCCACAGCAGGATCAGAATCGCCGCTGGAACCGCGATCGTCAGCAGCGAATACAGGCCGTGAAAGCTGCCCAGCGAATGCAGCCGCTGCCCGCCGTCGCGCAGGGCCAGCGCCGCCCGGCGGTTCACAAGATAGCCGGCCGATGCGGCCAGCAGCAGCAGAACGAAGGCGATCCCGGCCATCTTCCCAACCTGTCCTCACGCTGCGCCCGCCCGAAGCCGCGGCCCCGGGCGGGCGTGTTTCTGCCGGGTCAGCCGGCGATCTCGACCCTGGCCGAGGATTCCACGTCCTGCCGGACCCTGGCGCGTTCCTCGTCGGGCAGCGCGACCAGCCCGCGTTCGGCCAGATAGCCGTCGGCGGCCAGGGCCGCCTCATCGACATAGGCGTTCACGAACTCATCCAGGTTCTCGATGACGCCGCGATGGGCGTTCTTGATATAGATGAACAGCGGGCGCGACAGCGGATAGCTGCCGTCCGCGATGGTTTCGACCCCGGATTCGACGCCTTCGATCCTGACATCCTTCAGCTTGTCCTTGTTCTCGAACAGGAAGGAATAGCCGAAGATGCCCATCGCGTTCGGATCGGCGCCCAGCCGCTGGACGATCAGGTTGTCGTTTTCGCCCGCCTCGATGAACGGCCCGTCGGTACGCATCCGCGAGCAGTTTTCCTTGACCCAGTCCTTGTTGCCCGATTCCTCGGCCATTGCCTTCATCTCGGGGATGGCCTCGCAGCCCGGATGCATCGCCAGTTCGACAAAGGCGTCGCGGGTGCCCGAGGTGGGCGGCGGGCCCAGGACGATGATCGGCGTATCGGGCAGCGACGGATCGACCTGCGCCCAGGTCCTGTAGGGATTGGGCGCCAGCTTGCCGTCCACCGGAACCTCGGCGGCCAGGGCCTTGAAGATCTGTGGCAGGGTCAGGTTCCAGTCCGTCGGGTTCTGGCGCGACATGGCGACCGACAGCCCGTCATATCCGATCAGCGCCTCGGACACATCGGTCACGCCGTTCTTCTGGCACAGGTCGTATTCCGATTTCTTCATCCGGCGCGAGGCGCCGGTGATGTCGGGAAACTGCTCGCCGATGCCGCCGCAGAACGCCTGCATCCCTCCGCCGGTGCCGGTCGATTCCACGATCGGGGCGGGCGCGCCGGTCTGGTTGGAAAACTCCTCGGCCACGGCCTGGGTATAGGGGAAAACGGTGGACGACCCCACGATGCGGATCTGGTCGCGCGCAACGGCCGGGGTGGCCGCAAGGATCGTGACGGCCAGTCCGGGCACGGTCATCTTCATCAGCTTCATGGCAGGCTCCTGCTTTGGGGGCTGTGACAGCCGAACTGCGGCCTACCCGACTCGCACGACGGTTTTGTGACAGATAAGCAAATCCTTTGCGACACCCCTGATGCGCGCCGCCGGCCGCAGTGTCGCATGTTTTTCCCGGTTCCGCCAAGCAACCGCCCCTCCGGCGCCCGCTTCCACGGCCCTTCGGCGGACCGGTCTTCCCGCAGGCTGGAAAGAATCGGTTCCCCGGTTGCCCTTGGCCCGTGCCCGGCGCAGTCTGGCGCCCGCATCGCAAGAGGCGGCGGCAAGGAACGGACAGGGTGCTTGATTTCATACTGCTTCTGGTGGCGGGTTTCCTGGGCGGCATGCTGAACGCGGTCGCGGGCGGCGGCACCTTCATCACCTTTCCGGCGCTGGTCTTCACCGGGGTGGCCGAGGTCGCGGCCAACGCCACCACCACCGCGGCCGCCCTGCCCGGCTATCTGGCCGCCGCCTTCGGCTTTCGCCGCGACATCGCACGGATCGACCGGGCGCTGGTCCTGCGCCTGACCGGCTGGATGATGCTGGGCGGCGCTGCCGGCTCGGCGCTGCTGCTGGTGTCGTCGAACGAGGCTTTCGCGGCCATCGTCCCGTTCCTGCTGCTGATCGCCACGCTGGTGTTCCTGACGGGTCCGCGGCTGCGCGAATGGGCGGGCCGGCATCGGGGCGGCGTCGCCGCCTTCGATGGGCAAGCCGGAAGGACCCGTCGGCACCGTGCTGGTCTCGATCTATGGCGGCTATTTCAACGGCGGGCTGGGGATCGTGCTGCTGGCGCTGTTCTCGCTGTGGGGGATGACCGACATCCACACGATGAACGGGCTGAAAAGCTGGCTGTCCTTTGCGCTGTCGATGATCAGCTTCGCCATCTTCGCCGCAGGCGGGCAGATCGTCTGGCGGGAATGCCTCGTCATGTCGATCGGAACGATCCTCGGCGGGTTCCTGGGCGCGCCCGTCGCGCGGCGCATCCCGGTGCCGGTGCTGCGCGGCTTGATCGCGGTCGTCGGCTTCGGCATGACGGCGGTGTTCTTCTGGCGTTTCATCAACGGAGCTTAGACATGGCAGACATCACCCGGATCGAATGCGGCCAACGCATGAGCCAGGCGGTCATCTACAACGGCGTGGCCTGGCTGGCCGGACAGGTCGGCAAGCCGGGCGAAAGCGTGGCCGACCAGACGCGCGAGGTCCTCGCCCAGGTCGAGCGCCTGCTGGCGGCAGTCGGCACCGACAAGACCCGCATCCTGACCGCGCAAATCTGGATGGCCGACATGGCCGATTTCGCGGAAATGAACGCCGTCTGGGACGCCTGGGTCGCGCCCGGCCACGCCCCCGCCCGCGCCACCGGCGAGGCGAAGCTGGCCACTCCCGACTACAAGGTGGAAATCATCGTCACCGCGGCCGTCTGACGGCCTCGACGACCGACCGGGCCGCCCGCAGACCGGGCGGCTCGCCCCCGCGGCCCAGCCGCTGCATCGTCAGGTCCATCGCCTCCAGCTGCTCGGCCCGCGCGGCCGGATCGTCCAGCAGCCGCGCCAGCGCCCGCGCCATCGGACCGGGCTGGCAGTTGCGGCCCAGGAATTCGGGCACCGCGCGGGTGTCGCTGACCAGATTGACCAGCGTGACCGTATCCGTCTTCAGCAGCATCCCGATCAGCGCCCGGCTGAGCGGGGCCATGTCATAGCCGATCACCATCGGCACCCGGTTCGCCGCCAGTTCCAGGCTGACCGTGCCGGATGCGGCCAACGCCAGATCGGCCGCGGCGAAGGCCGCGCGCTTGTCGGCGGCCCCTTCGACCACCACGGGCGCCGTGGGCCAGCGGCGGGCCATCGCGGCCACCATGTCGGCCACGCCCGGCACCGTCGGCAGCACGACGCGGATTTCCGGCACCCGGTCGCGCAACTGCATCAGCGCCTCGTCGAAACGGGGACCAAGGCGCGCGACCTCGCCCCGCCGCGATCCGGGCAGGCACAGGACCAGCGGCGCATCCGCGGCGATGCCATGCGCGGCGCGGAAATCCGCCGCCTGATCGGGCGTCGCCAACGGTTCGGCCACGACAGGATGACCCACGAAATCGCAGCTCATCCCGGCCGCGCGCATCAAGGGCGGCTCGAACGGCAGGATCGCCAGCACATGGTCGATCACCTGCGCCATCTTCACCGCCCGCCCCGGCCGCCATGCCCAGACCGAGGGCGCGACGTAATGCACCCGCCGGATGCCGGGCGCCGACGCCTTGACCTGCCGCGCCACGCGCAACCCGAAATCGGGGCTGTCGATCGTCACCAGCACATCGGGCCGGGCAAGGGTCACCGCCTGCGCCGTCTGCGCAATGCGGCGTTTCAGGTGCCGGTAACGGGGCAGCACCTCCCATATCCCCATGATGCTGAGTTCCTGCATGGGAAACAGGCTGGACAGTCCTTCGGCTTCCATCGCCTCGCCGCCAACGCCCGCGAAGGTCACGCCGGACTCCAGCGTCCGCAGCCCCGCCATCAGCGCCGCGCCCAGCCGGTCGCCCGAAGGCTCGCCCGCGATGACAAAGACCTTCATCGCGCCGTCCTGTCTTTCGTGCCCGGATATCCCCGCCAAAGGCAGGTCACGGCCGCGCCCACAGAAACAGCCCCGCTTCCCTTGCCGCGGCGACGGTTTCCGCCCGGTCCAGCACGATCACGCCCCCTGCCTGCCACGCGATCCCTGCAAGGCCCGCGCGCATGGCCTGGGCCACGCTGTCCGGCCCCAGCGTCGGCAGGTCGATGCGCCGGTCCTGTCCGGGCTTGGGCGCCTTGTAGAACACGCCCTGCGCCCCATCGGGATTGGGGCGCAGATTCGGATGGGCGGCCACGAAATCCAGCATGGCCTCGGTCCCCGGCAGGGTTTCGACGGCAAGGCACAGCCCCTGCGCCACCACTGCCCCCTGCCCGATGTCCAGATGCCCCAGCCCCGCCACGATTTCGGCGGCGCGCGCGGCATCGCGTTCGTCGGCCGGGCCGGGCGCGCCCGCACCCCCGGACCGGGCACCAGATCGGGCAGGATCGCATCCACGCCCACGACCTCCAGGCCCCATTCCTCGAAGATGGCGATCACCTCTCGCAGGACAGCGTCGTCGCCCGACTGCATCGCGGTCAGGATGCGGGGGACAAGGGCTGCGGTGCGGGGATCGAACATCTCGGGGTCCAGCCGCGGCCGCCGCACGGCGCCGGCAAAGACGATGCGTACCACGCCCTCGGCGCGCATCCGGTCCAGCAGCGGCACCAGCCGTTCCAGCCGGAAGGCCTGCGCGGGGATGCCGGGGTCGAAGCCCTCCAGCGCATAGACGGCGGGCGCATCCAGCGCGGCTACCAGCGCAGGGGCCAGCCGGCCCTGCCCGGCGATGACGGCGGTGCGGCTCATGGTTGGGGGGCCAGAAAGCTGCGGTCCGAGGGGCCGAGGATGAAATCCAGCACCTCGCGTTCCATGGGGGTCAGGTTCGGCGATTCCGCCCGCACCCGCGCGGTGTCGCGGAACGACCCCGAGCCCAGCGCCGCCAGCAGGTCGCGCAGCGCCGCAATGTCCGCCCGGTCCGCGCCGCGCCGGCGCAGGCCGACAAGGGTCAGCCCGTCCAGATGCCCGCGCGGCCCCTGCACCAGGCCGTAAGGCACCACATCGGCCGTCACCATCGTCACCGCCCCGATCATCGCGCCGCGCCCGATGCGGACAAACTGATGCACGCCCGAGAGGCCGCCCACGATCACCTCGTCCTCCAGCACGCAATGGCCCGCGACCGAGGCATGGTTGACCAGGATCACCCGGTCCCCGATGCGGCAGTCATGGGCGACATGCGCGCCCGCCATGAACAGCCCGTCATCGCCGATGACGGTCAGCCCGCCGCCGCCCTCGGTGCCCGGATTCATGGTGACATATTCGCGGATGCGGTTGCGCGCCCCGATCTGCAGCCGGGTATGTTCGCCCCGGAACTTCAGATCCTGCGGCACCTCGCCGATGCAGGCAAAGGGAAAGACGACCGTGCCCTCGCCGATCATGGTATCGCCGGTGACGACGACATGGCTTTTCAGCTCGACCCCGTCGCCCAGCCGGACCTGCGGCCCGATATGGCAGAAAGGCCCGATGGTGATGCCCTGCCCCAGTTCGGCCCCCGCCTCGACCAGCGCCAGCGGGTGGATGCGGCTGTCAGCCATCGCTGGCCACATCCTCGCGCTCGTGCATCATGGCGGTGACTTCGGCCTGGGCGCAGACCTGCCCGTCGACGATCGCCTCGCCCAGGAATTTCCAGATCTTGCCGCCCGGCCGCTTGACCGTGACATGCAGTTCCAGAACGTCGCCGGGCCGGACCATGCGGCGGAACTTGCAGCCCTCGATGCCCATGAAATAGGTCAGCATCGGCTTGTCGATCAGATCGAGGCTGACGCCCACCACCACCGCGGCGGTCTGGGCCATCGCCTCGATGATCAGGACGCCCGGCATGATCGGGGCGTCGGGAAAGTGGCCGGGAAAATGCGGCTCGTTCGAGGTCACGCATTTGATCCCGACCGCTCCCTGATAGGGCACGATGTCGCGGACCTTGTCGATCAGCAGGAATGGATAGCGGTGCGGGATGATCCGCTTGATCAGGGCCAGGTCGGCCGAGGTATGGGGGGCGGGGTTACGCTGGGTCGCGGCCATGCAGGGGCTCCGGCAATTTCAACCTGCCTAGCAAATGGTTCGAAGGATTGGCAAGGCGACGGTGCCTGCGCGCGCGGTCAGCCGCCGGGCCGTATCCCGTCCGGCGGCGCCGCCCGGATGGCTGACGACGACAGGCCCGACATCGGCACATTGACCAGCACCCAGGCGGGCGGAGGCGTCACCGCCAGCACGGCGGCGCGAAATTCGGGCAGCCGGGCCGCGGCCATGATGCGGGCCGCGCGGGAATTGCGCGCCGCCGTGCGCGTCCCCGGCCGGGCGATCACCCCGATCGGCACCCGCGCGGCGATTTCCCGCCAGCGGTCCCAGCGGTCGAACTGGACCAGATTGTCCGATCCCATCAGCCAGACGAAGCGGGCGCCGGGCCAGCGGCGCTGCAATGCCGCGATGGTGTCGGCGGTCATGCGGGTGCCCAGCCGCGCCTCGATTCCCGTCACGATGACGCGGGGGTCATGCAGCAGGCGGTGCGCCCGCCCGTCCAGCGGCGCAGGCCCATGCGCCTTCAGGGGGTTGCCGGGACTGACCAGCCACCACACCCGGTCCAGCGCGAACCGGCGCAGCGCCATTTCCGTGATATGGACATGACCCGCATGGGCGGGGTCGAACGAACCGCCCAGCAACCCGATCCGCTGACCCGGCAGGGCGAATGGCCGGTCCGGGGATGCCGCCGACCCACCGGAATCCGCGGCAGGATCAGCCCTTGCCGTCATCCGGCGCAAGCCCGTCGGCGGCAGAGGGCGCGGCAGCCGGGGCAGGTGCCGCAGAAGGTTCGGGCGCGGGATTGCCGCCTGTTTCCGGGCTTGCCGCATCTGCGCCCGGTTCCGCCGCAGCCGGGGATTGCCCTGCTGGCGCAAGGGCCGGGGAAATCCCGCCCGACTCCTCCTGCGCCTTGCCGTCCGCCGGTCCAGGGCCACCCGCCGTTCCGCGGATGATCTGCGCGCCATCGCCCAGTTCGGCGTCCAGCCGCGCGATCAGCGCCTGCGTCATGTCGATGCGCTCGTCGGAAAACAGCACCGTCCGCTGGTCCAGCACGACCAGCGCGCCGCGCTCGCCCATC
>CALLYR010000589.1 GCA_937859005.1 uncultured Paracoccus sp.
GGGGCCACAACGCGATGATCCGCGTGCGCGCCTTTGCGGAATGCTGCGGCCTGCCCGAACTGCCGGGCCGCCCGCCCTTCGGTGGCACCGTCCTGTCGCACGACTTCGTCGAGGCCGCGCTGCTGCGCCGGGCGGGCTGGAAGGTGCGGCTCGACTGGGACCTGCGCGCGAGCTATGAGGGCAGCCCGCCCACGCTGCTGGACATGGCGGTGCGGGAACGGCGCTGGGCGCAGGGGAACCTGCAGCATCTGCGCCTGATCGGGGCGCGCGGCTTCACCTGGATCAGCCGCACCCATTTCGTCATCGGCGTCCTGGGCTTCCTGATGAGCCCGATCTGGCTGGGGATGATCCTGGTCGGGCTGGTGCTGACCGCCAATGCGCTGCTGTCGCGGCCGGATTATTTCCCCTCGACCTTCCAGTTGTTCCCCGACTGGCCGACCTTCGACGCAGGCCGCATGAAATGGCTGTTCGCGGGCGCGATGGGCTTGCTGCTGCTGCCCAAGTTCGTCGCCATCGGCCGCGCCTGGCGCCGGCCGCTGGCCCGCAACGCGGGGGGCCGTTCGCGCGTCCTGCTGAGCGCATTGTTCGAGATCGTGATGTCGGCCCTGATCGCGCCGGTCCAGATGCTGATCCAGACGCGCCAGATCCTCGACATCCTGCGCGGGCGCAACTCGGGCTGGGAAAGCCAGGTCAGGGTCGGGTCGATGCCGACCTGGGGGACGGTGCTGCGCCATCACTGGCTGCATGTCGCGCTGGGCGTCGTCACGCTGATCGTCCTGTGGTTCATGTCGCCGGGCCAGCTGATCTGGCTGTCCCCGATCCTGGCGGGCCTGATCCTGGCGCCCTATACCTCGCGGTGGAGCGCGTCCGCCGTCTTCGGCCGCTGGGCGCGGCTGGCCGGGCTGCTGGTCACGCCCGAGGAACGTGATCCCCCCGCCGTCATGACCGCCGCGGTGAACCACGCCCGACGCCTGCGGCCCGCGCCCGACGCGACCGCCCGGCTGGGCCGGGACGCCGAGTTGCGCGCCCGCCATGTGGCCATGCTGCCGGTGCTGCCCGACCGCCCGGTGGCCGAGCGCCTGCCCGAGATCGTGGCCGCCGCCAAGATAGACGCCGCCGGCAGCCAGGACCAGGCGATGTCGTTCCTTGAACCTGCCGAAAAGGCGGCGCTGCTGACCCGGCCTGCGCTGCTGGAACGCTGGGCCGCGCTGCCGCGATGAACCGGATCGGGGCGCTGGACATGCTGCGCGGCTATGCGCTGGTCTGCATCATGCTGGACCACATGCCCGTGGGCGTGCTGCGCCGGTTCACGCTGGTCAATTTCGCCGTCTTCGACGCGGCCGAACTGTTCGTGCTGCTGTCGGGGTTCCTGGTCGGCATGGTCTGGATCAAGGTCGAGGCGCGGCAGGGCCGGCTGGTGGCGCAATGGCGGTTCTTCCGCCGCGCGGTTCAGGTCTGGCTGGCGCTGATCGCCGGGGGCGTGCTGCTGGCGCTGCTGTCGCGGGCGCTGTTCGCAATGGGGCTGCATCACACGGCGGTCTGGTCGCAATATGCGGTCTGGATCGGCGAGAATCCCCTTGGCTATCTGGGCACGCTGGCGCTGTTGTGGCTGCAGCCGAACCTGATGGATGTACTGGCGCTTTACGTCATCCTGCTGGCGCTGGCGCCGGTGACGGTGCCCCTGCTGCTGCGCTGGCCCTGGCGGTTCATGGCGGGGGCCGTGGCGCTGTGGGCCGTGGCCGTGCCGCTGAATGCCGCCCTGCCTAACCACCGGGTCGAAGGCGGGCTGCTGTTCAACCCTTTCGGCTGGCAGCTTCTGTTCCACGCGGGCGTGGCGATGGGGGCGTTCCGGTCGCGTTTCATGCCGGTGCTGATGCGCCACCCGTGGGCGATGACGGCGGTCTGCGCGGCGGTCGTCCTCTACAGCCTCGGAATGGCGCAACTGTGGCGTTACGGTCCCGAGGCCAAGCAGCTGGCCGACGCCATGTGGCAT